>QKFI01000429.1 GCA_003251455.1 Tolumonas sp. | reverse complement strand
AGCTTTCATCTGTGCATTCATGGAATCAATCAAATCCATTGGCGGGCGAACATCTTTGATCTCAATACGGGTGACTTTTACACCCCACGGGTTGGTGGCCGCATCGACGGTTAACAATAGTTTCTCGTTGATGGTGTCACGTTGCGACAGCATGTGGTCCAGCTCCATCGCACCTAGCACAGTACGAATATTGGTCATGGTGAGATTACGGATCGCAGACATCAGGTTCGTGACTTCATAGGCTGCTTTATGCGCTTCAATGACCTGAACAAAGGTGACCGCATCGATAGTGACGTTCGCGTTATCACGAGAAATAACTTCCTGAGGGGGAATGTCGAGCACCTGTTCCATCATATTGATTTTATGTCCAATCCGATCAATGAACGGTACGATCAGACTTAAACCGGGTTTTAGTGTTGTGGTGTATCGACCAAATCGTTCGACTGTCCAGTTATAACCTTGAGGGACAATTTTGATGATAGATCCCAGCATTGCCATGACGAAAACAACAAACACCACAAGCAGTGGTAGACTCAAATCCATTATGTGCTCCTGTTTTTTCAGCTAAATGTCGCTTTACTTTTTTCAGTATAGTGCATATCAAACAGTGGCCGTATCTATATGTTTTTACAGTGAGATGACAGAGAAATGATTAAATCACCCTGTAAGGGGCAATGTAAGTTAGATGAAGACCGAACGTACTGCACCGGTTGTTTGCGAACACTAGATGAAATCAGCGGATGGGGACAATTCTCGGATGAAGAAAAGAAACTGGTTTGGTCGCGATTACTGGCATTAACACCCAAGGTAAAACAGAAACAATGCCAGCAGTGTGGTGCATTGTTTGAGTGTGGTTCAGGCGGAAAAAACGGCGGATGCTGGTGTCAGAACTATCCACCCCTGATGTCTCTGCCTGAAGGGAACGGAGACTGTCTTTGTGAATCTTGTCTACATGCAGTGATTGAACAAAAAGTCCGATCGGTCAGCTCAAAATAAGTTTATTTTCTAGATACATTTTCAATATCTAATTATCGCATAAGCATATAAATAATTAGCCATTTGAACAGGGGTTTAAGCAATTTACTTCTCTGTATCAGATGTCTATATTCGTATTCCAGAAATAGAAGGAGTTTCTACATGGATTATCTGCCATTGTTCGCAAAATTGACAAACCGCCCGGTCCTTTTGGTCGGCGGTGGCGATATTGCGCTTCGCAAGGCCAGATTATTGATTGATGCGGGTGCCAGATTAACCGTTGTTGCTCCTTCTCTGCATGAAGAATTAGCTGAATTGCTGGTTGATCATCACTACATTCCTTCACGTTTCCAGTCGTCTTATGTGGCGAATCAAATGCTGGTGATTGCCGCAACCGACAACGAAGACGTGAATGCTGAAGTTGCTCAAGCAGCTGATGCAGCACAGATCTGGGTGAATGTGGTCGATGATCCGGATCGTTCCAGCTTTATTTTTCCGTCAATCATCGATCGATCGCCAATTATGGTTGCAGTTTCGAGTGGTGGAAAAGCGCCGGTACTGGTTCGCTTATTGCGCGAACGACTGGAAGCATTGTTACCGAAGCATCTTGGTGCGTTAGGGACGTTATCCGGGGAATGGCGGAACAAAATTAAAGAGAAATTAGGTGATATCGCATCTCGTCGCCGTTTCTGGGAAAAAGCTTTTGCATCACCACAATTGGCAACCCTGTTAGAAACCAACCAGATGGCTGATGCTGAAAACTGGATGGCATCACAGCTGGAAGATGGCAATTACGCGGGTGGTGAAGTGGTGCTGGTCGGTGCAGGCCCTGGTGATGCGGGATTGCTGACCTTAAAAGGGTTACAGCAAATTCAGCAGGCAGAAGTTGTTTTATATGACCAGTTGGTTTCACCAGAAGTTTTAAATTTGGTTCGCCGTGATGCAGAAAGAATTTCTGTGGGTAAAAAAGCGGGGCATCACAGTGTGCCGCAGCATGAAATTAATGAATTGCTGTTAAAGCATGCGAGAGCTGGTAAGCGAGTCGTGCGCCTGAAAGGTGGTGATCCATTTACGTTTGGTCGTGGCGCAGAAGAACTGGAAGCAGCGAAAGCAGCAGGCATCCCGTTCTCTGTAGTTCCGGGTGTCACTGCAGCCGCAGGCGCAACAGCTTACGCGGGCATTCCACTGACGCATCGTGATTGGGCGCAGAGTGCAGTTTTCATTACGGGTCATTGCAAAAAAGATGGCAAAGAACCGGATTGGCCGTCACTGGCCAGCAGTAATCAGACCTTAGTGATTTATATGGGGCTGATTAGTTCGCCAACGATTACCGAACGCCTGATTGCTCATGGTCGTCATCCGGAGACACCGGTTGCTTTGATTGAGAAAGGTACAACGAAATCGCAACGCGTATTCCGTGGTTCATTAAAAGATTTACCAGAATTGGCTCAAGGCGCTGAAAGCCCATCTCTAATTGTGATTGGTGAGGTTGCTGCATTGGCTGATTCATTAAGTTGGTTTAGCGGTAAGACCGCAACCGGAAAAGAACATTTAATCAACCTTGCCTGACAGGTTGGTAAGGTCGAAAGGAGTAGTAAGCAAATGCAACTGGATAAA
>QKFI01000379.1 GCA_003251455.1 Tolumonas sp. | reverse complement strand
GACGGAGTAAATTATGAATCAGGCAGATCATTCTGATGCCAACTATCAGCACCAATTGAACGAAAAACAGCAACGTCTCACCACGCTACTGTCACCGTTTGATGCGCCGACACCAGAAGTGTTTGCCTCTTCTCCTGAGCATTACCGTATGCGGGCTGAATTTCGGATCTGGCATGAAGGCGATACGCTGTTTTATGTCATGTTCAATCAGCAAACCAAGCAACGCTACTATGTGCAGGAATTTCCAACTGCCAGTGTATTGATCAATCAGCTGATGCCTCGGTTGCAGCAATTATTGTGTGAGCACCCGCTGCTGAAACATAAACTGTTTCAGGTCGATTTTCTGACCACCCTGAGCGGTGAAGCGTTAGTGACCCTGCTCTATCACAAAAAGCTGCCGGACGAATGGTCACAAGTTGCCAGCAAATTACGTCAGACGCTGCGAGATGAGTTTGGCACCGTGGATGTAGTCGGTCGTGCACACAAACAAAAGATCGTTCTGGATCGGGAATTTGTGCTCGAAAAACTCCAGGTTGAAGATCGTGAACTGGAATATATGCAGGTAGAAAACAGTTTCACGCAACCAAACGCTGGCATGAATCAACAGATGTTGGGCTGGGCGCTGGATGTGACACGTAATTGTCAGGGCGATTTGCTGGAACTGTATTGTGGCAATGGCAACTTCTCTCTGGCACTGGCGAAAAACTTCCGCCGGGTTTTGGCCACAGAAATCGCCAAATCATCCGTTCATGCGGCACAACATAACATTGCCGTGAACCAGATCGACAATGTGCAGATCCTGCGCATGTCTGCAGAAGAATTCACACAAGCGATGAATGGTGTTCGTGAATTCAACCGCTTAAAAGGCATTGACCTGAAAAGTTATGAATGTAATACCATTCTGGTTGATCCACCGCGGGCAGGATTAGATCCGGATACGATCGCCATGATCCAGGAATATGACCAGATCCTGTATATCTCCTGCAATCCGGAAACCTTGTGCGATAACCTGAATACGCTGTGCCAGACCCATGAAATTAAACGGTGTGCGCTGTTCGATCAGTTCCCGTTTACCCATCATATGGAATCCGGCGTCTGGCTGGTTCGAAAATCCTAAATAGCAAAACGGCGTCAGGTTACCCTCACGCCGTTTTATTTACACCGACTAATGGATCTCAATTTCGAGTGGTTTATCACCCGTCGGTGCACTCTTCAGCATATGAACATAGAGCATACCATCGCTGAAGTTGGCTGTGACATTTTCCGGTTTCACGTCGTCAGGTAAGGTGAAACTCCGACTGAAACTACCATAGTACCGTTCGATACGATGTTGTTTATCATCGGTTTTTTCCATCTTCCGTTCACCGGTGATTGTCAGCGTACCATGGTTGACCTGCAGTTTGACTGCTTCGCGTGGAATTTCCGGAATTTCAACTTTGAGTTGATATTCTTTATCGTTTTCTACGATATCCACAGCTGGCATCCAGTCTCCACTGCCAATCATGGATTCCCGCCCCAAAGCAGGCAGGAATGAGCGCTGATAATTATGGAAAATATCGTCAAGGTCACGGAACGGGTTCCATTTTTCGAGACGCATATAAACCTCCTTACGGCGCAGGAGAGATCATCAAATTATCGATCACGCCTACTATCCATATAGGACTTTTTGGCTAAATTTCAAGCGTTCCACATCACATTTGGATAAAGAAAAATGGCCTGTTTTAATAACCCTAATCCAATCAACCACATCACGATCCCGACACCACAGTCAATCATCTGCTGCACTCTCAATTTGGCAAGATGCGGGGCAAACCAAGTCGCCAATAACGCCAAGCCGAAGAACCATAATAGCGATGCGGAAATACTCCCCAGCGCAAAACTGATTTGTTGATGTCTGGCTAACTGACCAGCCACTGCGCCTTGGATCATCACGGTATCAAGATACACATGCGGGTTCAGCAAGGTGACAGCCAAAGTCGTCGAAATCACCTGATTCCGTGTTAATACGCCCTGCTCAGCCATGGTTTGCAAACTCGCTTGCCAGGCTCGTTTCAGACTGCCAAATCCGTATCGGAAGAGAAATGCTGCACCGCCCAGCGATAAACCAAATTGCAATATCACTGATCCAGCGATCAATTTTCCGGCACCACCGACCCCCAAAGAAATCAAAATTGCGTCCGCAATAAAACAAAGCCCGGCCACCAGCATCGCATGATTGCGGCGAATCCCCCGCTCTAAAACAAACGCATTCTGGGCGCCAATCGGCATGATCAAGCTCGCGCCTACCAGCAAGCCCTGTAAAAATATTCCCGCATTTAACATGTTGAAAATCACTACACAGTTCGAATGTCGCTAGCTTAAAAAGGCGCTATGATTAAGTAAAATTCATGATTCTTATACAACATAAGAAAAATTAATGAAGCAGCTCGATTACAAGCTCCTGCAGGCGCTCGATATTATCATGCAGGAACAAAGCTTTGAGCGCGCCGCACACCGTCTGCATATCACGCAATCTGCGATTTCTCAGCGTATCAAGCAACTGGAATTACTGGCCGCTCAGCCTGTTCTAGTCAGAAGTCAGCCGATCCAATT
>QKFI01000036.1 GCA_003251455.1 Tolumonas sp. | reverse complement strand
ATTATTGATCAGGGGCTGTTTAAACCGCTGATTCATGCCGTGCTGGCTGCACCACAAGAAATGCAGTTAACGCTGTTCTATATTGCGAACGGTGTGCTTTCCATGGTGAGTGATAACGTCTTCGTGGGTACGGTTTATATCAACGAGGCTCATGCTGCACTGGCAAATAATGTGATTACTCGAGATCACTTTGACCTGCTGGCTGTTGCCATTAATACCGGTACCAACCTGCCATCAGTGGCAACACCGAACGGTCAGGCTGCATTCCTGTTCCTGTTAACCTCGAATTTGGCACCACTGGTGCGCATGTCTTATGGCCGGATGATGTGGATGGCATTCCCATATACCATCGTTCTGACATTTGTTGGTTTGGGTTGTGCAATGTATCTGTTACCAGACATGACTCAGTGGTTCTACGATGCCGGTTGGATTTCGCATGGTGCTATTCCAACGGGAGTTCCGGAAGCTGCTGCGCATTCATAAAAAAACGGAGCTTCGGCTTTGGGTTACATCGCTTCCGATCCATTTCTCGGAAATTTTCGCTAAGGTACCATCCTGACGCAGAGCATCGATCGTTTGTTTCAACTTGTCGTGCCAAGCCTGATCCCCTTTATCAATCGCAACCCAATTTGGCTCTTGATAAAGAGGTTTGTCGACAATATGGAATTTTCCCGGATGTGCCTGAATGCGGGTATTGGCAGTCACGAGATTGGAAACGACTGCATCAAGACGTTTCCCGGCACCTAAGGCTAAGTCCTGATAAGCCATGTCTTCACTTGCATAAGTGGCTGGCGTTACTTGTTTGAATGGATATACCACCGGTTTCGCACCGAACCCGATATTCAGATCTTTATTCAGGAATACGTTGAGCCTTGCTGAACACCGACTTTCTTTCCTTCCAGATCGGCATTGCTTTTGATCGGGCTATCGACACTGGTGACGAGTACCGCAGGGGAGCTGTAATAAGGCGCAACAAAATCCAGGACTTGGGCTTTTTGTTCATCAGGGGTCATGGAGCAAATACAGACATCCCAGCGGCCACGCCAGTGTCCTGCAATAATCACTTCCCAGGATGGCGTCTGAAGTGTTGCTTTAACACCCAGACGTTCAGCAACCGCTTTGACGACATCGGCATCAAAACCATCCACTTCATTGTTTTCGTTGATAAAAGAATAAGGTGGATAGCTTTGATCCATCACGGCAACTAATTCTTTATTTTTCTCTACCCGATCGAGCGTTTCACCTGCGTGAACATGGAAAGATAATGCTGAAAATGAGAGGAGGAGGCTGGCGGCTGTGGTCAGTTTTCCCTGCATAATGAAATGTCCTTTTCATTTGATTTGTGATTTTTTCTTCTAAGGAGTGAGAGATTATCTTAAATCATCCTCTTCCATAATGCCTTTTTTGCAATAGGTTATAACTAATCTGCATGAAATTGTGGTGAAAGAGGCTATATAATCCGAAATTATTAGCTAATTATTGCAATCGAAAAGGATGGTGAGCGT
>QKFI01000134.1 GCA_003251455.1 Tolumonas sp. | reverse complement strand
AGTAACTCACCAAATAATTGTTCTGATTCCTGACTGGTGAGTGATTCGCCACGATATAAACCTTCTAATGAGACGGTCATACACTGATCTCCTTATCTGTGTTGGTAACGAAGGCCAGGCTTTTCGTCAGCAGGGTAGCACCTTCGGTCGTCATGATTGATTCAGGATGGAACTGGAACCCTAAGACTCGATCTGCACGATGTAACACGGCCATCGGCATTTCCTGATAGCGGGCGATAATTTCGAGTTCTTCTGGTACATAGGTCGCGACAAGCGAGTGATACCGTGCAACAGGTAAGGGCTGTGAGAGTCCTTCAAACATATCTTTGCCGGTATGTTCGATTTTGGATACCTTACCATGGACAAACTCACCAGCAGAACCAACCGTACCACCGTAATATTCACAGATAGCCTGATGGCCTAAGCAAATGCCAATGATTGGGACTTTACCGCGGCAAAGTCCGATCAATTCAATCATGCAACCAGCTTCATGGGGAGCCCCAGGGCCTGGAGATAAAACCAGAACAGGATTATCCTGACTTGCCATGATTTGTTCGTAAATCTGAGCTGCAGGCAAGTTATTACGATAAATCTTTACGGTATGCCCTAAGCTTCTAAATTGATCGACCAGGTTATACGTAAATGAGTCAAAGTTATCTAACAGAAAAATCGTATTAAGCATGTGCCGTCTCCTTGTGCACTTGAGCTGCCTGCGTTGCTTTTGCGGTGATTTCGGCCAGCGTTGTGCCATGAGCCAAAGCAATCGCATTTAACACAGCAGCCGCTTTACCACGCGTTTCATCTGCTTCAGCCTGTGGTTTTGAGTCAAATACTACACCTGCACCAGCCTGAACATAAGCCATTCCATGTTTTACAAAGGCTGAACGGATCACGATGCAGGTATCCATATCGCCATCGCTGTTCAGATAACCAACCGCACCGCCATAGCTGCCACGACGTTTTTGTTCAACTTCACGAATTAGTTCAGAAGCACGAATTTTCGGCGCCCCGGTTAATGTTCCCATGTTCATGCAAGCCTGATATGCATGCAGTGCATCTAGATCATGACGCAGTGTTCCAACCACGCGAGAAACCAAATGCATGACGTGACTGTAACGATCAACTTTCAGCAAATCTTTCACATAACGACTACCCGGCTCACTGATGCGTGCAATATCATTACGCGCTAAATCAACCAGCATCAGATGTTCTGCGGTTTCTTTGGTATCCTGACGCAACTCCAGCTCAAGTCGGCCATCTAAATCAAGATTCACAGAACCATCAGTGTTCAGGCCACGGCGACGGGTGCCTGCAATTGGGTACATCTCTACCTGACGGGTTTTATGTTCGAATTTCACTGCACTTTCAGGTGATGCGCCAAATAAGGTGAAATCCTGATCGTTCATATAGAACATGTATGGACTTGGATTGGTTCGTTTCAGTTCACGATAGGCTGCGAGAGGTTGAGGGCAAGGCAGACTGAAACAACGGGATGGTACAACCTGAAAAATATCGCCTTTACGAATATTACCTTTCAGTTTCTCAACATCAGCACAATAGCCTTTATCGCTTTTATCTACATTAAGCTGAGATGGCAGAGATTCTTTCTTGGAGGCTGATGTTGCACGGAAGTGATTACAGTATTCTTTTAAGTTGGCTAAGCGATGCTGTAAACGAGGGAGTTCTGAAGCACCGGTTTCACCGCCAAACAAAGCTGCCTGTAAATGTGTTGTTTTACGGATGTGGTCGATGTGAATCAGCGTTTCTGCAACATAGAAGCAGAAATCGGGGCATGAATTCTCGCCGTCTTCAACCTGAGGCAAACGTTCGAAGTTTGCGATTAAGTCATAGGCAAAAATACCACCAAGGAACAGGTTTACTGCTTCGTCATCAACGCTGTGAGTCAGTAAAGTGCGCAGGCTATCAAGGACAGACAATGCTTTCAGGCGGCTGTCTTCATCCAGAACGTCATCAATTTCTGGAAAGTGAAGTGTCAGAACATTCTCTGTTCGTTGTTTGGTGACTTCAGTTGGTAAGGTGTTGATGAGTAAATTCAGAACTGCTTCACCATTCTGGTTTAAAGCCGTTGCAGTCACAGTATGACCCTGACAGACCATTCGTACACAGGCATCGATAATCATCATGCTTTGTGTACCAGTTTTTGTATCGATTTCAGCTGATTCCAGTAAGAGACTGTTATCTTCTGGCTCAGTCAGTTGAGTAAACAATTCGAGTGGATCAGCAACGTAATTTGCTTTTTCACGTAAAGTCAGACGTTTTCCGTTTGGGAGTGAAGGGCTCATTATTTGTCTCCCTTAATTTTATTCATCATGGTTTGGTCCTCAAAGAAAGTTAATAAATTGATTTAGTTATCTTTCTTGCCATCGCCATGTTTGTTTGTGTCGCTGATACATCGAATCGTCCCTGTTATTTTTTGCGTATAAAAAAAAGACCCGCTATGCTAGCGGGCCTTTTGGGAATTTATGTGCTTTAACTTTATTGAGAATAGCCGAAACCCCACACCCGCTTTAAGGAGTGTGCCACCACCAACGAAAGGTTAGGTTCAGGTTAGAAGTCATTTTCAATTCCAAGTTAATTTATTG
>QKFI01000276.1 GCA_003251455.1 Tolumonas sp. | reverse complement strand
AGCAATCGCATTCGCATCAATGAAATCATTCTTATTGCCTTTGACATAAGGCCGAACATACTGAGGAGGAAGCAGTTTCACCGAATGACCAAGCTTCAGACACAATCGGCCTAGCCAATGTGCGCCACCACAGGCTTCGAAAGCGATCGTCGTTGGTGGGGTATCATATAGAAATTGGACCAGCTGTTTGCGGGAAAGTTTTTTGCGAAAAAGGCTGTTGCCTTTGCGATCATGCGCAACTAAATGGAAATTAGATTTGCCTAAATCGATGCCAATGACTTGAATAAACATGATGGTTCTCCTCCGTTACCTAACTCATTCTCAGCTTAGTCGCTGAGAACGGAGGCGGACCATCTAATTAAACCGCCTAACAGGCGTTTTTTTTATTGATGGGAACTAAAGATAAAGATGAACTTGGTTGTATCAAACTGTGTCCATTATCAGTCAGATCCTACAATGCCAGAAACGAGAAGATAAGGTAGGTCCGGCTGATTATCTGCAATACGAAATAGTTCATTTGTTGAATCAGTCTCCTATAAAATGATAAAATTACCGCTCAAAAAATAAGCTGGTTGTTGTTCCTTTTTATGGCTTATCCATGCCAAACTCTGTACAATCCGCGCCCTTCAATCTAGTTCTCTGAGGCATCCATGAGCGAAAAGAAAGTTAACCTGCTGGATTTTGATCGAAAAGCACTGCGTGCATTTTTTGCTGACGAATTAGGCGAAAAAGCTTTTCGTGCCGATCAGATCATGAAGTGGATCTATCACTTTGGATGTGATGATTTCGCGCAAATGACCAATGTGAACAAGGTGCTTCGGGAAAAACTGTCACAAATCGCTGAGATACGTGCGCCGGAAATCAGTCGAGAACAACGTTCTACCGATGGCACAATTAAGTGGGCAATGCTGGTAGGTGATCAGGAAGTAGAGACGGTTTATATTCCTGAAGCTGATCGTGCGACATTATGTGTTTCATCTCAGGTAGGTTGTGCGCTGGAATGTAAATTCTGTTCAACAGCACAACAAGGTTTTAATAGAAATCTGACTGTCTCTGAAATCATTGGACAAGTATGGCGTGCTGCGCAAGTTGTCGGCTTTTCGAAAGAAACAGGTAAACGACCTATTACTAATGTCGTAATGATGGGGATGGGCGAGCCATTGTTAAACCTCGCTAACGTCGTTCCTGCGATGGATTTAATGATGGATGATTTCGGATTTGGTTTGTCGAAACGCCGTGTAACCATTTCAACCTCTGGTGTTGTTCCGGCTCTGGACAAACTGGGTGATATGATTGATGTTGCGTTAGCAATTTCTCTGCATGCGCCAAATGATAAATTGCGTTCTGAAATTATGCCTATCAACGATAAGTATAATATTGAAGAATTTTTAGCTGGTGTACGTCGTTACCTTGCGAAGTCGAATGCCAATCAAGGGCGGGTTACGGTCGAGTATGTGCTTCTAGACCATGTTAATGATGATATGCAGCATGCACATGAGTTGGCAAAAGTATTGAAAGATACTCCAAGTAAAATCAACTTAATTCCATTTAATCCATTCCCGGGAAATCCATACGGTAAACCGAGCAACAGCCGTATCGATCGTTTCTCTAAGGTATTGATGGAATATGGCTTCACAGTGATTGTTCGTAAGACACGTGGTGATGATATTGATGCCGCTTGCGGACAATTAGTGGGTGACGTAATCGACAGAACGAAACGAACAATGAAAAAACGGATGCAAGAGCAAGAGATTTCCGTCAAAATGCTTTGAAATCCAGTTCGTTAAAGCACTGAGAGATGAGAAGAACTATTTTACTATCCCTGACAGCCGCACTGATGCTGTCAGGCTGTGTAACTGAAACAACAATCATCGGAAAAAACTCGGTCAAGCAGGAAAATGCGATTGATGTAGCTGCGGCAACAAAATCTCGCATTGAGCTTGGTATGGGATACCTTAATCAAGGTCAAATGTCCTCCGCTAAGTACAATTTTGAAAAGGCGATTGACCTATCACCTGATAGTGTTGATGCTTATCTCGCAATGGCATATTACTACCAGCGGGTAGGGGATAAGGCATCAGCAAAAAATACTTATAAAAAATTAGTATCCTCACATAGTAATAATCCAGATGTATTAAATAACTACGGCACTTTTCTATGTCGTAACTATGAATACCCTGAAGCCGATGAAATGTTCATGAAAGCTGTTGCACAGCCTAAGTATTTACGCATGGATGATACCTATGAAAATGCGGGTATTTGTGCGAATGCAGCTAAAAACTATGTAAAAGCGAAAGAATACTATCAATTAGCACTGGGATATAACCCTAACAAAGTTCGGTTGTACTTGGATCTAGCTAATATTGCTTTGAAAAATAGCGCGCCATCCGAGGCTGAAAACTGGCTTTCTCAATTCAGAAAAAAAACTGATGATACTGCAGAAAGCTTGTGGTTAAGTATAAAAGCTGCTCAGACACAAGGCCGTCTAGCAGAAATGCATGTTTACGGACAATCGCTCGTACAACGTTTCCCTTCATCCGCACAAGCGAAAAGATATCAGAACAATGACTATTGAACAGCAACAGGATAATACCGAACACCGTCAGTCGCCTGGCCTGATACTAAAAATGGCACGAGAAAAACGAGGACTTAGCCAGTCAGATGTTGCGAATCGTTTAAATCTTCGTCTGGCACTAGTCCGGGATATAGAACAAGACCGTTTTGATCAAAAAACCGCAAGCACATTTACTCGTGGTTACCTGAAGACCTATGCAAAGTTTGTTGGTGCGAATGAGCAGGATGTCTTAACTGCATATGATCGATTAGGTTTGAAAGAAACTAAATATACTGAAATGCATAGTTTTTCAGGTCGGACTCGTCGCGAGGCTAGTGAACACAGAATGCGTTTCATTTCTTGGTTTTTGTGTTTAGGGTTAATTGCTGCTGGTGCAACCTGGTGGTGGTTACAACCGACTGAAGAACCTGTACCGACAACGATCAACGAAGCTGGACAATTAGTGGTTAAATCACCGGCTGAAGTAACATCGAATGAAGTTGCAGCTAATGATCAGGGAACAGCTCCAGTACAAGAGTCTTCGACTGAAAATACAGAACAAGAACCTGCTGATACGGTTGCTCAGACGGCAGTTGGTAATGAAGATCAACCATCTTCGATTATTTCAGAAGATGCGACAGAAAATGATGATATGAGCCAGGAAGTTGTTGCTCCATCTTCCGCTGAGAGCACAATGCAAGCCGCAGCTGATGAGCCTGTAAATACTGAGACTGCAAATAAAGACACACAGACTCAAATTGATGCAAATATTGCATTACAAGTACAGTTTACTGCACAGTGTTGGCTAAAAATTACCGATGCATCCGGTAAATCCTTATTTGAAGGAACTAAAAATGCGGGTGACAAATTGGAGTTAAGTGGTGCAGAACCATTCAGTTTAATCATTGGCGCTCCGAGAGCTGTGTCTGTTTATTTCCATGGACAACAAGTCGATATGTCTTCCTACGTAAAACGTGGGGTTGTTGCACGTTATAAGTTACCGCTGAAGAACTAATTCATGAGTCAATACGAAAGTCCTATTAAACGCCGGCCGAGTAAGAAAATTATGGTTGGTAACGTCGCTGTGGGAGGCGATGCGCCTATTTCCGTACAGTCCATGACCAATACACCGACGACAGATGTTGAAGCAACTGTTGCTCAGATCCACGCGTTGGAAAGAGTCGGTGCAGATATTGTTCGTGTTTCAGTTCCGACGATGGATGCAGCAGAAGCGTTTAAACAGATTAAGCAACGTGTTTCTGTTCCATTAGTTGCTGATATTCATTTTGATTATCGTATTGCACTCAAGGTTGCTGAATATGGGGTTGATTGTTTGCGTATTAACCCTGGCAATATAGGTAAAGAAGATCGTATTCGCTCGGTTGTCGATTGTGCCCGGGATTACAACATTCCAATTCGAATTGGTGTAAATGGCGGTTCCTTAGAAAAAGATCTGATGGATAAGTATGGCGAACCGACACCAGAAGCACTGGTTGAGTCTGCAATGCGTCATGTAGAAATATTGGACCGTCTTAATTTTGACCAGTTTAAAGTCAGTGTAAAAGCCTCAGATGTTTTTCTGGCTGTTGGCGCCTATCGTCTTTTGGCTCAGCAGATCGAACAACCGTTACACTTAGGTATTACCGAGGCGGGTGGTTTCCGTTCTGGCGCAGTTAAATCAGCGATCGGTTTGGGGATGCTGCTGGCGGAAGGTATCGGCGATACTTTAAGAGTATCGTTGGCGGCTGATCCGGTTGAAGAAATCAAGGTTGGTTTTGATATCCTTAAATCACTTCGTATCCGTTCCCGTGGGATTAATTTTATTGCGTGTCCAACCTGTTCACGTCAGGAGTTTGATGTCATTGGTACAGTGAATGCGCTGGAACAACGGCTGGAAGACATCATTACCCCGATGGATGTCTCTATTATCGGTTGTGTAGTGAATGGTCCTGGTGAAGCTTTAGTTTCAGATCTCGGTTTAGCTGGAGCAAACCGTAAAAGTGCCTTATATGAAAACGGTGAACGTGTCGACCGTCTCGATAATGATGCATTGCTGGATCAGCTCGAGTCACGTATTCGCGCTAAAGCCAACCAATTGGATGAAAACCGTCGGATTGAGATTAAGCAACAGGACTAACCAAAGTTTCTTTTGTTTTTAAAGGGCGCTAGGTTGAACCTGATTATTCAAACTCCCATAATGCGGGCAGTTATAACTAGTAGATTTGAGAAATATTGTGGCTAAACAAATTCAGGCTATTCGAGGAATGAATGACTTCCTGCCGGAACAAACACCGGTATGGCAGGTAGTTGAAGCAAAGTTACGTCAGGTGGTTGCATCATATGGCTATTCTGAAATCAGAATGCCAATTGTTGAAATGACAAATCTTTTTCAACGCGCAATCGGCGAAGTTACTGATGTTGTCGAAAAAGAAATGTATACGTTTTCTGATCGGAACGGCGATAGCCTGACTTTACGTCCTGAGGGCACTGCAGGTTGTGTCCGTGCTTGTATTGAGCATGGTTTGGTTTATAACCAAGAACGTCGCCTTTGGTATATCGGACCAATGTTTCGTCATGAACGTCCACAAAAAGGCCGTTATCGTCAATTCCATCAATTTGGTGTTGAAGTTTTTGGGCTGAAAGGTCCGGATATTGATGCCGAATTGATCATGCTTACTGCACGTTTATGGCGAGAGTTAGGTATTTCTGATTTCGTCACGTTGCAGTTAAATACACTTGGTTCATCTGATGAACGTGCTGCTTACCGTGATGCTTTAATTGCATATCTTGAGCATCACAAAGATGCATTAGACGAAGATTCTCAACGTCGTATGTATTCCAACCCATTACGTGTTTTGGATTCTAAAAACGAGCGCGTTCAAGAGATCCTGAAAAATGCACCTAAGCTATCCGATTACTTTGGTGAAGAAACGCAGGCGCATTTTACTGGATTGAAGTCATTGCTTGAAATGGCTGGTATTTCCTTTGAGGTGAATGAGCGTTTAGTCCGCGGATTAGATTATTACAACTACACCGTTTTTGAATGGGTAACGGATAGCCTTGGTGCACAGGGAACCGTGTGTGGTGGTGGTCGTTATGATGGCTTGGTCGAGCAACTAGGCGGACAGGCAACGCCTGCTGTTGGTTTTGCTATGGGGTTAGAGCGATTGACATTGATGCTCGAAACGCTCGAAAAAGTGAACAATATTCCTGCTACAGTGGATGCTTATATCTGCATGTCAGGAGAGGGCGCTTTGACTCATGGTCTGCTTTTGGCAGAAAAATTACGTGCCGATTGTCCTGATTTACGCGTGATGACTCACTGTGGTGGCGGTAACTTTAAAAAACAAATGAAACGTGCTGATAAGGTACAAGCTCGTTTTGCTTTGATTTTGGGAGAGACCGAGATAAATGACAATAAAGTGACAATTAAGTTTCTTCAGGGACAGGCAGAACAACAAACGGTTTCCTATGACGAATTGTTACCTTTATTAGGTTAAGAGTACGAGGGCTAAGGTGTGGACGTATATAATTCAGAAGAACAACAGGTAGAAGCCATTAAGTCCTGGTGGAAAGAAAACGGTAAATCAATCATTGCTGGTTTGGTCATTGGTTTCGTCGGTTTGTTTGGCTGGCGTTATTACAACGATTATGTGCGTAGCCAGCGTGAAGCCGCCGCCACTGAGTTTCAAACTGTTCAGTCTGCAATATCAGTTGATCATGAAAAAGCATTTGATAAAGCGGTTAGTTTTGTCGATGCCCATAAAAAAGATGTTTATGGCGATTTGGCTGGTCTAATGTTGGCAACTGAAGCTGTCAAAGTGAAACAATATGATCTGGCTGCGGAACAACTACGTCGAGTTTCAACTGACAGTAAGGATGAAGAGCTTAAATCTGTTGCTGCATTGCGATTAGCTCGTGTATTGATTGAACAACAAAAAGCAAACGATGCACTGAATGTTTTAAGTAATGTTGCTGGTGATGCTTACAAAGGAATGGTTGCTGAAATTAAAGGTGATGCTTATGTTGCTCTAAATAAGAGTGATGAGGCACGCTCATCTTATGAGCAAGCATTACAAGCATCAGCGAATGGTGCAAACCCAGTGTTACAGATGAAGCTGGATGATTTAGCTGTAGCAAAGTAATTTTGAATCGAAAGGATGATTTGAATGCTGAAGCGTTGGCAAAAAGTCAGTAGCCTGTTTTTATGCGGTGCCTTGATGTATGGGTGCAGCTCTGAAAAAGACGTTATTAAGATGGCTGAGGTTCCAGTCGTACAATCAGAATTTCAAGCTGAAACGGTATGGAGTCACACAGTCGGAGATGGTATCGGTAAGTACTATTCAAATCTCCAGCCGGTAATCGTCGGTGATGTTATATTTGCAGCTTCACGTGACGGTGATATCGCAGCTTTTGATAAGATAACGGGTAAAGAAAAATGGTCTGTTGATTTATCTGAGCAGCCGTTCTTCGAAGAAAAACGTAGTGCTCGATTATCTGGTGGTATCGCTGCAGCTTATGGCCACTTGTATATCGGTTCAGAAAACGGCGAATTGCTGGCAATAAGTCAGGATGATGGAAAGCTCTTGTGGCATACGGCTGTGGGTGGAGAACTTTTATCTACTCCTGCTGTTGATAGTGGCAAGGTTGTTGTGACTACAGGGGCTGGACAGTTAGCTGCTGTAAATGCTGATACAGGTGCTGTTGAGTGGACTGTAACAAATGAACAGCCTGCACTGACATTACGCGGCACCTCATCTCCAGTTATTGCTGCAGGTGGTGTCATTTATGGCCGTGCAGATGGGAAAATCGGCATTGTTCTTTTATCCAATGGCCAGTTAGTGAATGAAAGTCGAGTTGCAACGCCTCATGGTCAGACCGATCTGGATCGTATGATCGATGTAGATGCGACACCGATGATTGTTGATGATGAGCTATTTTCTGTCGCATACAACGGTCAGCTAATTGCCAGAAAACTTATTTCTGGTGATGAAGTCTGGAAGCGTAAATATGCAGCATATGAAAATATGGCTGTTGGCCTGAATGATATCGTCATCACTGATGCTAAATCACATATATATTTAGTTGATAAAACTTCAGGCTCTGAGAAATGGTCGAACACACAACTAGAATATCGCAAAGTGACAGCACCTTTGGTGTTGGGCGATTATGTTGTTGTTGGTGATAGCGAAGGTTATCTCTACTGGATATCTCAAACCACTGGTAAAATCATCTCTATGCAGGAAATTGGCGATGGTGGACTTTATACCCCTCCTATCATTGATGGGGATTTAGTTTATATCCAAACTCGTAACGGTGAGTTAATCGCGTTAAAACGCCCATCCTGATCTATTATTTAGGTTTAAAAATAGCCTCTGATTTTATATCAGAGGCTTCGTTTATTTGTTAATTGAGGTTTTTTATGACCCCTGTTGTTGCCCTGGTGGGACGTCCAAACGTTGGCAAATCCACTCTTTTTAACCGTCTGACGCGTAGCCGGGACGCACTGGTGGCCGATTTTCCTGGTCTGACTCGAGATCGTAAATATGGTCAGGCGGCTTTTGGTGAATTGAATTTTATTGTTGTTGATACTGGCGGTATCGATGGCACAGAAGAAGGCATTGAACTAAAAATGGCTGAGCAGTCTCTTCAAGCGATTGATGAGGCTGATGTAGTGTTATTCATGGTTGATGCTCGTGCTGGTGTTACTGTTGCTGATGAAGCAATCGCGAATCATTTACGTCGCCAGGAAAAGAAAGTATTTCTCGTTGCGAATAAAACAGACGGGATCGACGGCGATGCTCATTCGGCTGAGTTTTACAGCTTGGCTTTAGGGGATATTTATCAGATTGCAGCTGCACATGGTCGCGGTGTCACCTCGTTGCTTGAAAAAGCTTTAGCACCATTCCTAGAAGAAATTTCAGGCCAATCAGTTCATGCTGAAGAAGATGAAGACGATGAACATTTCTGGGAAGATGAAAGTCAGGAAGAAGAAACTGAAGAAGAAATGAGCGCTGAAGAGCGCTATGCTGACCTGCCGATTAAATTTGCCATCATTGGCCGTCCAAATGTCGGAAAATCGACGCTCACCAACCGCATGTTAGGTGAAGATCGTGTGATTGTTTATGACATGCCAGGCACCACTCGCGATTCCATTTATATTCCTTTAGAACGCGACGAGCAACACTATATCGTGATTGATACGGCTGGTGTCCGTAAAAAGAAAAAAATCTATGAGACTGTAGAGAAGTTCTCGGTTGTAAAAACACTGCAAGCAATTGAAGATGCAAACGTTGTTCTGTTATTAGTTGATGCTCGTGAAGGTATCTCAGATCAAGATTTGAGCCTGCTCGGATTCGTATTACATTCAGGTCGCTCAATTGTTATTGCCGTAAACAAATGGGATGGTCTCGATCAATACGATAAAGATAAAATTAAGCTCGATCTTGAATTACGCCTCGGTTTTGTTGATTTTGCTCGGGTGCATTTTATTTCTGCACTGCATGGCTCTGGTGTTGGTAACTTATTTGATTCCATTCAGGAAGCTTATCGTTCTGCAACACGTCGAATCAGCACTTCGATGCTGACTCGTATTATGAATATGGCGGCAGAAGATCACCAACCACCCCTGGTTCGTGGCCGTCGTGTAAAATTGAAATATGCACATGCCGGTGGTTATAACCCTCCACGAATCATTATTCATGGTAATCAGGTAAATGACCTGCCAGACTCATATAAGCGTTATCTGATAAACTATTACAGGAAGTCGTTAAAAATTATGGGTACACCAATCCATATCGAGTTCCAGGAAGGTGATAACCCATTTGAGGGTAAACGTAATAAGTTAACACCGAATCAGATCCGCAAACGTCGTCGTATGATGAAATTTGTGAAAAAGAAAAGTTAAATAAATCGTCAGGAGAGGTGAGATGGCTTATCTGATCACCTGTCCTTCCTGTCAGCAGGAAGGACTGGATCCTCGTTACAACCCAGCTACATGTAGTGCTTGCGGGAAAATATTTTCTGTAAAGCCAAAATGTCCAAAATGCGATGCTGAATTAGAACGCGTACAGGCATGTGGTGCAGTTGATTTCTTTTGCAACAGTTGTAATGAGTTGGTTTCAAAGCGTCAGGCGCAATATGAACTGACTGAAACACAATAAAAAAACGCCGGTTTATCCGGCGTTTTTCATTTTTAAAACATGTTTGCTAAAACATGAATTATAAAGATTGTGTGAATGTACGAGTAATAACATCACGTTGTTGTTCTGGAGTCAGGGCGTTGAAGCGAACTGCATAACCAGAAACACGAATTGTCAGCTGAGGATATTTCTCTGGATTTGCAACTGCGTCTTCCAAAGTTTCACGGCGCAATACGTTCACGTTCAGGTGT
>QKFI01000412.1 GCA_003251455.1 Tolumonas sp. | reverse complement strand
GGGCTCTTCCATGATGATGAAAATGAAGATTGGTAAATATCTGGAACAGAAAGGCGTTCCTGCGGTGATGGATTCCTGCGCGGTGTCTGATTACAAAGCCAAACTGCAAACCACGGACATCATCGTGTCATCCAAACACTTAGCCGGAGAGATGGATCCGGGCGAAGGCAAGTTTGTCCTGGGTGTACAGAACATGCTGAACCCGAACTCTTTCGGTGACGAATTACTCGGCTTGATCAAAAACAACTTTGCAAATTAATTCACTGACGTTCAGGCCAGTCGAAACCACGGCTGGCCAGTGAGGAGACGAACATGAGCTTTAAAGAATCACTGATCAAAAATAATTCAATTCGGTTACAAGCATCTGCTGCAGACTGGCGTGAAGCCGTCGAGCTGGGTACCAGCATGCTGATCAAATCCGGCGCAATCGAGCAGAGCTATCACGATGCAATTATCAGCAGTGTTGAAGCTCATGGTCCATATATCGTGATTGCACCACACTTCGCTATGCCACATGCTCGTCCGGAAGATGGTGTCAATCATACCGCATTTGCATTAGTGACACTGAGTACACCCGTTTTTTTCGAAGGAGAGCCGGTGCCGGTCGACGTGTTGGTCACGCTGGCAGGCAGCTCATCTGATGAACATATTCAAGGTCTGACAGAAGTGACTCAGGTGCTGGATGACCCGGACAGCGAGACTGGCATTAACCTCGATAAACTGCGTGAGTGCCTCACGAAAGAAGATGTATATCGCGTCATTGATGAAGCGCTCAATGAGAGCATTGCATGATAGGCAATGACTGAACTGAAACAGCGATTGTAATTTTCCAAAACTGATTAAACAAAACATTTAAACATCACGACAAATTTGAAACAAAACAGGAATTAAGATCATGACTAAACCTTTACTGCAAATTGCACTGGATTCAACTGATTTAGCAACTGCTGTGACTGTAGCAAACAGCGTCGAAAGTTATGTGGATGTCATTGAAGTAGGTACCATTTTGGCATTCGCAGAAGGCATGTCAGCAGTGAGCACACTGCGTAAACGCCATCCGAACCATATTCTGGTTTGTGACATGAAAACCACCGATGGTGGTGCGATCCTGGCAAAGATGGCATTTGAAGCAGGTGCAAACTGGATCACTGTCTCTGCTGCAGCACACATTGCAACGATTGAGGCTTGTAAGAAAGTTGCTGATGAATTAGGTGGTGAAATTCAAATTGAGCTGTATGGTAACTGGACCATGGAAAATGCCCAAAGCTGGGTCGATCTGGGTATCAAACAGGCTATTTATCACCGATCACGCGATGCAGAACTGGCCGGTGTGAGCTGGACACCAGAAGATTTAAGCCGCATGCGTGCACTTTCTGAGTTGGGACTGGAAATGTCGATCACTGGCGGTATCGTGCCTGAAGATATTCATCTGTTCCAGGGTATCAATGCGAAAGCCTTTATTGCTGGTCGTGCACTGGCTTCCGCAACCGGAAAGCAACAGCAGAAGCCCTGAAAGCCGAGATTGATAAATACTGGGCATAAGAATTGTCATTCTTCATCCATAAGAGAAGGCCTGATTGATATCAGGCCTTTGTTTTCACAAAAAGCATGATCCTGATGGATATTTGACCAGTCATGATGTTTTTTGCCAACATGGTAGTTCTGACCGCTGCGGCAATCGCTTTTCTTGCCTTGGTTTACGCGAATCTCGTGACCTCATTCTCGTAAGGCATTCATGCAGGAATGCGCGTGGGTAAAAATTTCGGGTCCTGAAAGTGTTCAACGAGCGCATCAAAAACAATTCTTACCCGGGACGGGACAGGCCCACTTTGTGGTCGGAAGATATATACATCCCATTCGTCTATAAGGTCATAGTCAGTTAAAACAGGGATCAGTTTTCCTTGTTGGATATAAGGGGCTGCGACACTCACTGACACCTGGCCAAATCCTATTCCATTCAGAATTGCTTCAAATTCAGCATCCGCATCATCGGTCAGAAAAATTGGGTTTTCGGGTTTAACGCGGATATTACCTTTAAAAAACCATTCCCAAATATGATTCCGACTGTTATCAAACATCGCGGTAATTGGCAGGTGCTTTAATTCTTGTGGTGTTTTTGGAGTGCCATATCGGGCGATAACCTCGGGGGCTGCAACCACGGTATGATTTACCTTGCTGACCGCTCGGGCGATAAAACGGTTATCTGTAATCGGACGTCCGACTCGGATCCCAATATCGATTTTGTCTTCAACGACATCTGAAATCTTATTAGAGAGACGGACATCAAAACGAATTTCCGGGTGCTCCTTGGATATTTTGATGAGCACAGGTAGCAGGAACAGCTTCGCATATGAAGGCGGTGCCGTAATTTTGACGGGTAAATCATCATGTGGCGAATGATGGAAAACATCATCCATCATAGCCAGTGCAGATTGGGCTTTCCCGTAGAACTGTTCTCCGAATGTTGTAATTTTGATGTTTCGGGTGCTGCGCGCAAACAGAATTTCACCCAATTCTGTTTCCAGTTCTTTGATGCAACGAGTCACGACTTGTGGGGAAACATTCAACTTAATGGCTGCTTCCCGGAAAGTACGGTGTTGTGCTGCAACACAGAAAATTTTTAGATAATCCAGCCGGTTAAACATATTAATTTAGAATAATATCCATAAGGAATCGCCCATCTTATTATAGTCAAAAGACTGCCAACCAATAAGCATGTCTTATTATGTGCTTAGTTATGCCATGAAATTTTTAAAAATACTGAAGGGGGCTAACTGTTTAACTACATGAATGAATGGTTTTTTGCTCCTGAAAGGTTGCGTGTTCAAGAATATGAACCTGAAACAAAAAAAGCCCGTCTGAATAACGGGCCAAATACACGATAGATCCGAGCTTTTAAGTTACAAGGCAAGTTCTAGAATTGCTTTTACATCTTCTGGCGTAATATCTGCTTTTTCACCCAGTTGCACATGACCATGCGCTTCTAATTTCGCGACAACGGCAGGGATCACTGCGCGATCCAGACCATAGTCACTTAAACGGGTTTTCACGCCCATTTGTTCAAAGAACTGACGGGTGTTTTCGATCGCTGCAGTTGCGCGCGCGTCATCATCACCTTCGGTAAGGCCCCAAACACGTTCTGCGTATTGCAATAATTTGGCTTTTTTGGCTTCTTTTTTGTAAGTCCAGACCGCTGGAATCACAATCGCCAATGTTTGCGCGTGGTCTAATCCATATAAACCGGTAATTTCCTGACCGATCATATGGGTTGCCCAGTCAGCAGGAACCCCGGTTGAAAGCAGGCCGTTCAGCGCCATGGTTGCAGTCCACATCAGGTTTGCACGCACATCGTAATCCGTTGGGTTTTCTAACGCGACCGGACCGTCTTCCAGAATGTTCAGTAACAAGCTTTCTGCCAGACGATCTTGAACTTTGGCATTCACCGGATACGTCACATATTGCTCGACAACGTGGACAAAACTATCAACAACACCATTAGCAATCTGGCGCGGTGGCAGAGTGTAAGTTGTCGTTGGGTCAAGCACTGAGAATTTGGGATAAACATGTTCAGAGAAGAAGAACAGTTTGTCATGCGTTGCGGCTTTGGTAATTACAGCGCCATTATTCATTTCTGAACCGGTGGCAGCGAGTGTCAGTACACAACCAAGCGGTATTGCCTGAGAGACGTGCGCACCATACGTCTGAATGATTTCCCACGGATCATTTGGATATAAGGCAGCCGCAGCGATGAATTTTGAACCGTCGATGACTGAACCACCCCCAACAGCCAAAATGAAGTTAATATTTTCTTGTTTCACAACTTCAACGGCTTTCATCAGGGTTTCAAAATGCGGGTTAGGTTCGATACCACCAAATTCAAAATAAGTGATACCTTCCAGTGCTGTTTGCACCTGATCCATCACGCCATTTTTCTTGATGCTTCCACCGCCATAAGTAATCAGGACTCGGGCATCAGCCGGAATTTCATCACGGATTTTAGCAATTTGGCCTTGGCCAAAATGAATGCGGGTTGTATTGCAGTAACTGAAATTGTTCATGGAAATTCCTTCATCACGAATTTGATTCGGCGACGTTTTATAGTCATCAG
>QKFI01000355.1 GCA_003251455.1 Tolumonas sp. | reverse complement strand
CCATCGGTAGCTATCTGATTGGTGACAGCTTCTTCACGCAAGGCAAAATCTGGCTGGTCGATCTGAGTGCTTCACCAAATTCAGCAGGTCTCTGTAAGGCATATCTTCCAAATTAAATCACAGTAATTATCTGGCAGTTATTCGATCATCTTGGCTTCATTCACTTTTATATTAAGTATAAGCAATAGAAAGTATCGGTTCTTACCTCTTCAGTCGAACGATCTTCTATCGTTGTTCATTGCGCCCATATAAGGTGCGAGAAAAGTGCTTGTTTGCACAAATATGATGCTAGATTTTTAGCTATATATACTCATATGTCTGGCAAATCAGCTAAAAACGCGAAATATTCACCTATAACTGACATTTGTTTAAATGGCATGTCAAATGCATGTTTGGTATTCATAGCAACAGCATAATTGTGCTACAAGAATGCGGACAGCTTGAGACATAAATACTGTCCTGATGGATGAAACATTTCGTTTATTGAAAGATAAGGCTGGTCAAATCATGAACATAATTGTTCTTGGCAGTGGAGTGGTAGGGGTTGCTACTGCGTGGTATTTACGTCAATCAGGTCATGATGTCACTGTCATTGACAGAGAATCAGATGTGGCGCAGGGCACCAGTGCAGGGAATGCAGGTCAGATCTCCCCGGGTTATGCTGCTCCATGGGCCGCACCAGGCATTCCATTCAAGGCGATCAAGTGGATGTTTGAAAAACATGCACCACTTTCTATTCGTCCGGACGGAACGTCTTTCCAGCTGGCGTGGATGTGGCAAATGCTGATGAATTGCAATGCAAACAGCTACTCCGAAAACAAAGGTCGCATGGTTCGTTTGTCTGAATACAGTCGTGACTGCTTAAAAGCATTACGTGCGGAAACCGGTCTGAATTATGAAGATCGCCAACGCGGTACACTGCAAATTTTCAGAACCGAACAACAGTACAAGAGTGCAGCGAAAGATATCTCTGTGTTGCAGGATGCGGGTGTTGCCTATGAGTTATTGGGGCCTGATCAATTAGCCGCAGCAGAGCCGGCTCTGGCCGCCGTTGCACATAAGCTGACGGGGGGTTTACGTCTGCCAAATGATGAAACCGGTGACTGCCAACTGTTCACGCAACGTCTGGCTAAAATGGCTGAAGCTGCAGGTGTGAAATTCAGATTTAACACCTCAATTGACGCGATTCACACGCAAAATAACCAAGTGACGGGTATTCAGTCGAATGGTGAAATTCTGAAAGCAGATGCCTATGTCGTCGCTTTGGGTTCGTTCTCAAAAGGATTACTAAAAGGCTTGGTTGATATTCCGGTCTATCCCGTGAAAGGCTATTCATTGACGATCCCGATTGCCGATGAGACCTGTGCGCCGACGTCTACCGTGTTAGATGAAACGTATAAAATTGCCCTGACTCGCTTTGATCAACGCATTCGCGTTGGCGGTATGGCTGAACTGGTCGGTTTCAACGATCAACTGCTGAAAGCCAGACGTGAAACACTGGAAATGGTGACTCAAGATCTATTCCCGAATGGTGGTCATATTGATCAGGCCACGTTTTGGACTGGTTTAAGACCGATGACGCCTGATGGCACACCAATTATCGGGAAGTCGGGCGTGAAAAACCTTTGGTTAAATACCGGTCACGGCACCCTTGGCTGGACAATGGCTTGCGGCTCCGGGAAGTTATTAAGCGATATGATTTCTGAAGTGAAGCCAGAGATTCAACATGACGACCTGAACCTTTCCAGATACGTCGCGTAAAACGTAAAGTTTCTCCTCTGTATGACGAGACATCATCAATTCTGTTGTTGATGATGTCTTGATACGGGGCATCAACCGTTGCCCAGCGTATGTCATTAATTCATTCTAATGAATCTTCAATTTCACACCGCGCAATCTCAACGCATTTGAAATCACCGATACAGAACTCAAACTCATCGCCAATGCAGCAATCATCGGGGAGAGCAACATTCCGGTTGCCGGATAAAAAATACCTGCGGCAAGCGGAATACCCAAAGCGTTGTAGATTAAAGCGAAGGTAAGATTCTGTTTCATATTCTGAATCGTTACCTGCGATAACTCTCTGGCTAGGGCAATGCCTCGCAGATCGCCTTTGACTAAGGTCACTTGGGCACTACTCATCGCCACATCAGTACCTGTACCCATCGCGACGCCAACATCTGCTTTTGCCAGTGCTGGCGCATCATTAATACCATCACCGGCCATCGCAACAATATGGCCCCGTTCTTGTAATTGGGAGACTAATGCAAGTTTGTGTTCAGGCTTCACTTCTCCGTGGATTTCCTTGATCCCCAATTTCTGACCAACGGCTTTCGCGGTTGTTGTTCCATCGCCCGTTGCCATCACGACATTGATGCCATGTTTTTTCAGTAGTTCCAGTGCCTCCGGTGTCGATGCTTTGATCGGGTCACTCACCACCAACAAGCCAGCCACCACTTGATTGATGGCCAAGTACATCACACTGGCACCTTCTTGGCGTAGGCGCTCCGCCGCATCGGTTTTCAGTATTTCTGTGGCTATACCTTCCTGTTCCATCAGCGCCGTGTTACCTAATAAAAGGGATTTCTCATCCACGATCCCTTTTACACCGATACCAGATAATGTTTTAAAGTCTTGAACAGGGGATAACTTCAGCCCTTTGTCTCGCGCTGTTGTAACGATTGCATGCGCCAATGGATGTTCACTTCCCTGATCTAAACTAGCCGCCAAACGTAGGATTTCTTGCGCTTCGAATTCATTAACTGGAACAGCCTGCTCAAAGGTAGGATGACCTTCGGTTAGTGTCCCGGTTTTATCCACGATTAACGTATCTACTTTGCGAAAATGCTCAATCGCCGCTGCATCTCGGAATAAGATCCCTTGTGTTGCGCCTTTTCCGGTAGCAACCATGATTGACATCGGCGTAGCTAAACCCAAGGCACAAGGGCAGGCGATCATCAGAACAGCGACGGCGTTCAGCAAACCATATTGCCATCCAAATTCTGGTTCAAAAATCCCCCAGATAAAAAATGTGGCGACGGCAATCAGCACAACTGCAGTTACGAAATGACCTGCGACCTGATCCGCCATGCGTTGCATCGGGGCTTTAGACCGTTGGGCTTGCGAAACCATATTAACGATTTGCGCCAACATGGTCTGTGCACCAACTTTTTCTGAACGCATTGTCAGTGCACCCGTGGTATTTAACGTCGCACCAATCACGTTATCTCCGACCTTTTTAGTGACAGGGATGGGTTCTCCGGTAAGCATTGATTCATCCACGGTACTCTCACCATCGACAATCACGCCATCAACAGGAATTTTCTCCCCGGGGCGGATCCGCAACACATCACCAACATGCACATGGGCAAGCGGGATGTCTTCTTCCGTACCATCCGGATAAATCTTACGCGCTGTTTTTGGTGCTAACCCCATCAATAAGCGGATCGCCTCAGATGTTTGCGAACGCGCTCTAAGCTCCAGCATTTGTCCCAACAAGGTGAGTGAAATGATGACATCGGCGGCTTCAAAATAAACCGAAACTCGACCCATAGAATGAAATGAGGCAGGAAATATATCGGGGACAATCGTTGCAAAAACACTGTAAATGAAGGCTGAACCTGTACCCGTTCCAATCAGTGTCCACATGTTGAAACTATAGTGTCGAATTGAGTACCACCAACGTTTGAAAAATGGGTATGCCGCCCAAAGCACGACTGGCAGAGATAATATGAATTCAACCCAACTTTGCGTCGCCATGCTAAACAACGCCAGTTGATGGCCAAACATGGCGAGACCAGCCACGATGATGGATAGCGGGAGGGTAGACCAAAACCGACGCTGAAAATCACGGAACTCCGGATTCTCTTCTTCTTCAAGCTGTGGTTGTTCCGGCTCGAGCGCCATCCCACATTTAGGACAATTCCCCGGATGATCCTGTTTTATTTCCGGATGCATCGGACAGGTATAAATAATGTCTGAACCGTGTTCTGGAGGTTCATGCTTATGTTCATGTTCATGTTCATGTTCATGGTGATGTTCGTGGGAGTGTGATGGTGTGTGTGCTTTGGAAGTGGATGGCTCCGGGTGAACATATTGTTCTGGTGATGCCTGAAATTTATGCAAACAATGTTCACTGCAGAAAAAATATGTCTTCCCTTCATATTCTGCTTGATGATGGCTATCTGGTTTGATTTTCATACCACAGACCGGATCGATAGCCGATGAGATATCATGCTTCATGATAGTTCTCCTCAATCAGATGCCAGATGCGTTTGCATGCCATCTGAAAGTCGTAACT
>QKFI01000190.1 GCA_003251455.1 Tolumonas sp. | reverse complement strand
CTGTTGAGCCAGACGCCATAAATATGGATCATATCCGGTTATTGCATATAAAAGATTAATAATTTCCGAGGTAAATGATGACCGAAGCGGAGCATCGCCCAAGCAACTTTATTCGCCAGATCATTGATGAAGATCTGGCCAGCGGGAAACATACGAATGTTGCGACCCGTTTTCCGCCTGAACCAAATGGCTATTTGCACATTGGTCATGCGAAATCGATTTGTCTGAATTTTGGGATCGCTCAGGATTATCAGGGAACATGTAACCTGCGTTTTGATGATACAAACCCGGCAAAGGAAGAAGTCGAATATGTTGAGTCAATTCAGCGTGACGTTCACTGGTTAGGGTTTAGCTGGAACGGTACGGTTCGTTACTCCTCTGACTATTTTGATCAGCTATATGCATTTGCAGTTGAGCTGATCACGAAAGGACTGGCCTACGTTGAAGAACTAACTGCTGATCAGATCCGTGAATATCGCGGTACGCTGACACAGCCAGGTAAAAACAGCCCTTACCGTGATCGAAGCGTTGAAGAAAACCTCGAATTATTCGAGAAAATGAAGAATGGCGGTTTCAAAGAAGGTGAAGCCTGTCTGCGTGCCAAAATCGATATGGCTTCTTCATTCATCGTCATGCGTGATCCGGTTATTTACCGTATCAAGTTTGCTGAACATCATCAGACCGGTAATAAATGGTGCATCTACCCGATGTACGATTTTACTCACTGCATTTCGGATGCCCTGGAAGGGATTACGCATTCACTGTGTACCTTAGAATTCCAGGATAACCGTCGTCTGTATGACTGGGTGTTGGATAACATCACGATTCCATGTCATCCACGTCAGTATGAATTCAGCCGCTTGAACCTTGAATATTCAATCATGTCAAAGCGTAAACTGAATTTACTGGTGACAGAAAAGATCGTAGAAGGCTGGGACGATCCTCGCATGCCAACGATTTCTGGTTTACGTCGTCGTGGTTATACGCCAGAAGCAGTGCGTGAGTTCTGTAAGCGTATCGGTGTGACGAAACAAGACAACACTGTTGAAATGAGTGCATTGGAATCATGCATTCGTGAAGATCTGAACGAACGTGCACCACGTGCAATGGCTGTGTTAGATCCAATTCGTGTTGTGATTGAGAACCTGCCGGAAGACTACGCAGAAGACATTACGCTGGCGAATCATCCGAATAACCCGGATATGGGGACGCGTATTGTGCCATTCAGCCGTGAAATCTATATCGATCGTGCTGATTTCCGCGAAGAAGCGAACAAACAATATAAACGTCTGGTATTAGGGAAAGAAGTTCGTCTGCGCCATGCATATGTGATTAAAGCTGAACGCGCTGATAAAGATGCAGAAGGTAATATCACAACTGTATATTGCACCGCTGACCGCGATACCTTAGGCAAAGACCCTGCAGATGGTCGTAAAGTGAAAGGCGTGATTCACTGGGTTTCAGTTGCTCATGCAGTGGATGCTGAAGTACGTCTGTATGACCGTTTGTTCAGTGTTGCGAATCCGGGTGCAGCAGAAGATTTCCTGAGCACAATCAACCCTGAGTCACTGAAAATTATTCCACACGCTAAAGTTGAACCTTCACTGAAAGAAGCAAAACCTGAGTTTGCATATCAGTTTGAACGTGAAGGTTATTTCTGTGCTGATAGTAAACTGTCATCACCAGAAAAACCTGTGTTCAACCGCACAGTTGCTTTACGTGACACTTGGGCAGGTTAAGCCTGATATTGAAATAAAAAACGCCGGCATTGTCCGGCGTTTTTTATTTGGATGAAATCAATAATGCGGTGGAGGTGTTTCTTCACTCTGACTGGCAATCTGGCTCACGTTCATCTCTTTTAACCGCTTAATGAGCAGCGTCATTTGGTGTTTCAGTTTATCCAGATCCTGATGCTGAAGCGTTAATGCCTGATTCAGTTGCTCAATCGTGTCATCCTGAAAAGCCACCCGACTTTCTAAATGGACAATGCGTTCCTGTAATTCATCGATAGTGGACATGATTCTCTCCCGGTTTTTGTGACGGGGTGCATTATAGGCATTAGGAATTTTCTCACAATTACCTTTCGGCCCTATCGTAAGTGAAACTCTGAGAGTAGTATAAGGTCCTTGCTGAGCCAGCATCCTTGAAAAGAAGAAAAAAGCATTCCTTCTAGCGGAGTAACTAATGAAAAAAATGATCAAATTGTCTTTGTTAGCGGTGGCTGTAACTGTGTCTCTGACAGCTTGCCAGAAAGACGAACAAAACGCTGCAAATGACAAAGTTGAATTAAAAACATTTGAACAGCAATCAGCTTATGCGATCGGTCTTTCAATGGGTCGCTATATCAATTCAACATTATCTCGTCAGGAAGAATTAGGCATCAAACTTGATAATGCAGTGATCCTGAAAGCGGTGAAGGATGGCTTAGAGAAAAAAGCGCAAATGAGCGATGCTGATATCGAAAAAGCATTGAAAGCGTATGACGAAAAAGTAAATGAATCTGCGAAGAAAAAAGCAGAAGACGACGCAAAATCGAACCTAGCAGAAGACGACGCAAAATCGAACCTTGAAAAAGGTAAAAAATACTTAGACGACAACGCGAAAAAACAAGGCGTGACCGTCACTAAATCTGGTCTCCAGTACGAAGTTGAAAAAATGGGTACTGGTGAGAAACCAAAAGCAACTGATATTGTCCGTGTACACTATTCAGGCACACTGATCGATGGTACTAAATTTGATAGTTCATACGATCGTAAAGAACCTGCTGAGTTCCCACTGGATCATGTGATTTCAGGTTGGACTGAGGGCGTTCAACTGATGCCTGTTGGTTCTAAATTCAAATTCACATTACCTGCAAATCTGGCTTATGGCGAACAGGGCGCAGGCTCAATACCACCAAACTCTGTATTGGTCTTTGAAGTGGAATTGCTGGATATTGTTAATCCAGCAAAATAAGCTGCCATTTTCTCAAAAAGCCTCGTTCAGAGGCTTTTTTTATATCTGAATGTCAGACAATCCGGCTCTTTGCTTGAAATTTCCCGAAAAGGAAGATGGGATATAAGCCGTAAAGAAGAGGTATTTAAATGGTGAACTACAGTAAAGATGACGTGGCTTTTCTTTTCGTGCCAAAGTGGTAAGACGGCATTTAATCCTTCTCGCATATACCCCTTCGACCATAATTCAGGATGTAACCAAAAACTGAGCTCAGCTGCTTCTGACGATGGGTTGATATGAATGATGCCGTTGAGCGTTTGATTCTGCTTTAAACAGACTGCATAACAGCATTCGAGGCCACGCTGGTGGTTCATTTGCCGAAGACGGACCCATCTTGCCAGAATTTTTTCTGATTCAGGGAATTCACATCCCTTGCTTGCTTGTCGAAATAAGGGCAGAGAAAGGAGTGAATTGAGTCTATCCAGATCGGACCAGTGGATACAACGCAGATGTAATCGTTCTGTTGTAATGTTTGGCAGCATAGTCAATTGTGGCTGATACTATCAATAGGGCGTTTTTATCTTACCGCCATTATCA
>QKFI01000329.1 GCA_003251455.1 Tolumonas sp. | reverse complement strand
GCTGTTGGCATCATGGCTGGCAGGATGATGCGACGAAAACGCATGGTCGCAGGCATACCGAATGCCTTGCCGGCTTCGATTTGACCGGTTGGGATCGCCAGAATCGCACCACGAATGACTTCTGTGGCATAAGCGCCTTGCACAATCCCCAGCACCAGAATGGCGGTGGCGAATCCATTGATTTCGACTGATTCAAAACCAAGGGCATTCAAGATCGCATTTAACGAATCTGTGCCGGCATAGTAGAGAGCAACAATCAGGATCAGTTCTGGAATGGCGCGAACCACAGTGGTGTAAAGGCTTAAAACCGGAGCCAGCGTGCGGCTCCCGTTTAATTTACCCAATGCGCAGCAAAGACCAATCCCAATCCCGGCCAGAAATGCACCGACTGAAATCTCCAGTGTCGTGACCGTACCTTTCAGTAAGGCTGCACCCCATCCCGGAGCATTCAATGCCAGTAAGCTGGTGTAGGTTGAGATATCCATGATTAGTTACCGTATGGGTCGAAGCTGAAATATTTCGCTGAGATTTCTTTGTACTTGCCATTGGCACGTACGGCAGCGATCGCTTTATTGAGTTTCTCTACCAGTGCGGTATCTGATTTTCTTAAACCACCACCAATCCCTGTGCCTAAGATCTCGGCATCATCCGGTACCTGACCTTTGCTTTCGCAGCAGTCTTTACCGGTTTCAGATTCCAGGAACGCAGCTAATGGGATGGAGTCGGCAATGACGTAATCGACACGACCAGAAACTAAATCCTGCAGCGATTCATCCAGTGTTGGATAGTTCTTCTCGGTTGCAACATCGCTGTAATGCTTTTTGAAATAAGCTGACTGAATGGAAGAAACGTAAGTCCCGATGATTTTGTCTTTCAAATCATCTTTCGTGACGGTGTGTGGTTCTTCTTTCAGTCCCACGATTTCAGTCGGGGTGTTGTAATATTTGTCGGTAAACGCGATGACTTTTTTGCGCTCATCATTGATCGACATAGAAGACCAGATCACATCAATTTTGTTTGCTTTCAGGCCCGGGATCAGACCATCCCAAGTCATATCAACGATGGTGCATTTTTCTTTCATCTCGTCACACAGCGCATGCAACAGATCGATTTCCCAACCAGCCCATTTGCCGCTGGCATCTTTGGTGTAAAACGGTGGGTATGCTTCATTCGATACCCCAAAGCGGATCTCTGCATGTGCAGCAGTGCTGGTGAGGCAAGCAAGTGCGATTAGTCCGGCTGTCAAACGTGCTTTCATAGCTGTGTTACTCCATGTATTGATTGAGGTTTATTGACGAAACTGCGATGTGAACTGGCGGCAACGTTCACTGTTCGGATGATTGAAGACTTGATCTGGCGAACCTTCCTCTTCGATCAATCCTTGATGCATAAAGACCACATGGTCAGAAACATCACGGGCAAAATTCATTTCATGGGTGACCAGCAACATTGTGCGGCCTTCATCTGCTAAATCGCGGATAACTTTCAACACCTCACCGACCAGTTCAGGGTCGAGTGCTGAAGTTGGCTCATCAAACAGCATCAATTTTGGATTGATACACAGGGCGCGGGCGATTGCTGCGCGTTGCTGTTGACCGCCAGAAAGAAAAGACGGGTATTCATGACGTTTGTGGTAAAGCCCTACTTTCTGCAGCAGCTCTTCGGCCAGTTCAGTGACTTCGTGTTTGTCCTGATTCAGCACATGGACTGGCGCTTCAATGACGTTTTCCAGTATCGTGCGATGTGACCAGAGATTGAAGCCCTGAAACACCATGCCCAGACGACTGCGGATGCGTTCAATTTGTTTCCAGTCCGCAGGGTGTTGTTTGCCATGGCGATCACGGGTCTGACGAATTTCTTCACCATTGATGATGAAGGTGCCCTGATCGGCAATCTCCAGAAAATTAACGCAGCGCAGGAAGGTACTTTTACCTGAACCTGATGAGCCAAGAATGGAAATGACCTCACCGTGATGTGCCTGTAATGAAATACCCTTCAAGACTTCGTTATCACCGAAGCGTTTATGCACTTGGTTTACTTCCAGTGCGAGAGGCGTTTTCTTCCTGAGTGGCCGGATTATTTCTGACATTGTGCTATCCTGCTGTCGTTGCAATTCCCTTGTAGTATTTACAAAATGGTTGTTGCTCAACGGCGAAAAGCGTTTTCAAACGCCGGAAAAATGCATTTTCAGCGCTGTTTTTGCGGAAAAAATGCAGCTCACCAGAACAGATCGCAAATGATTAAAACTGGTGCGCAAAATGCACCAGAGTGGATATAGAAAAAGTCGCATCAGCAAACGGAATTTGCTGGCAATCAGGTTTTATTTAACAGAGTTCAATTCATGCAGCTTGATACATTTGATACCAAGATCCTGAACATTATTCAGAAGAACAGCCGTGTACAGGCAGAGGAAATTGCCGAACAGGTCGGGCTTTCCGCTTCTGCTGTACAGCGTCGTTTGAAAAAAATGCGTACCGAGGGCGTGATTCAAACCGAGATTGCTGTGGTCGACCCGAAATATGTATCGAACATGATGACCTTTATCGCAGGGTTAGAGATCGAGCGTGATAACTATATTGCACTCGGTTTATTTAAAAACTGGATTACGAATCGTGAAGACATCCAGCAGGTTTATTATGTCACTGGCCCCTATGATCTGATGGTCGTGGTGACAG
>QKFI01000012.1 GCA_003251455.1 Tolumonas sp. | reverse complement strand
TTTCTCTTGCGCAGATGAAACCTTGATCTTTTGGAAGATGACGCGCTTTTGAAACTCGCCGTCGATCACGTCCCAGCGGATATTTATATAACGCTCACCGTTCAGCGTTTTACCGTCTGGCGAATCTTTGGTGAATAAGTCCCATTTAATTTCTGTTGCAGCTGCTTTGACGATTGTTTTATCAGGGATAGGAGGCAGATCTGTTTGCGCCTGAAATTCTGCTGTTGCTGTTTGTTTGCTCAGTGTTTCGCCGGTTGATTTAGTCCAGAAGCTCATAAAAAAATCCTTAATCAGTTAATTAAAATTTGCAGATCTCAAATGTAGATTTGCAGATAAAAAATAGTTACTTAATTGTTAATCGCGCCTTACCTTGCACCAGTGCGCAGCCTTCAATCTCAGCGCCTGATTTCAATTGCGATTTGATGTCTGTCTTGTTCGGTTCGCGCTTGATATAAACCAACTCATCAGGTAACAACATTGGATCAGCAACATAAACCGTTTCTGTTGGCGATCCAAGCGTGATGGTAAACAGCTTACCTTTAATTTTCGTCATGTCAGCCGCTTGCATGTTGACGCGTAAGTAGTCTTTCATGCTGTCAATTTTGTTATCGATGGCTTTCTTGCGATCTGAAAGGCGTTCGATTTCTGCTTTGTACCCATCTGAATCTAGACTCAATTCACGGATAAATGCGGCTACTTGCTCTGCTTTTTGCTCGAACTCTTCGTTCACCATGTCTAGCGTGTCTTGCAACTGCTCAGCAGGTACATCATCCATCACCATCAGTTCGCGCAGTTGTTCAGTTATTTCGTACAGTTTCATTCTGCTTGCTCCTGTTTTTTGTTTTCTATTCCGTAATACTCGCAGATCGTTGCATCAATTTCTGCGATGTCGTTCACAATTAATTCGTTTTCAAACATTCCTAGCGGTGATTTAACCGTATCAGTTCCATCGTTTTGTGTTGCGAAAAAATAGCCATCATCAGATCTGGTAGACTTCAAGACAATAGTCACCATTCCTTCAAGTACGATCTTTTCATCAAGCATCTTGCCAATCGTTTTCATTTTGGCATTTTGACCGTACTCGTCGGTGTCTGAGTGTGTCAATATGTAAACTCGGACATCATCATCAACAGATAAAACGGCGTTCATGACGTCCCACGCATGGCGCGCAATGTCAGTGAACTTATCATAACCACGCTCTGCACTTCTGCTCATGAACTCGTTCGCCATCAGGTACTGAAAATCGTCAATAACAATGATCGACTTACCATTATCTTTTGCCCGATTAATCGCTGCAACGATGTTTGATGCCTTATCAGTAACAGCAATCGAACCGGTCTTTGTTGCTTTATCCCAAGGTTTCCACGCTACTGACCGGAAAGGTAATGCTTTTTTAATAACCTGAATTAACAATGTTTTTTCAGGATCTAAGTTTCGGATACTGGTTGATTTTCCAGTTCCGCTTCGTCCTATTACTACAACGCCAACTCCCATATTGTTTCCCCTGTTATTTCGTTTTGATGTTGCAAATGTACGCCATACAATTTATAGTGTCAACATCAACCGCAAAAAAAATAACAGGATATTAAAAAATGATGACATTAGAACAAATCAAACAGCGACTAGAGCCTATGAATCTGAAAGCAGTAGCAGCGCAGTGCGGAGTGCACTATAACGCCATATACCGCATGATGAATGGTGGAACAGAGCCAAAATATAGCACCGTGCAAAAAGTGTCGGCGTGGTTGGAGCAACAAGATAAGGACGCGCAATAATGGCGGCATCAAATTACATTTACGATTATCTGGAAGCTGGTTTCCGCATCTTTCCGCTATGGCCAATTAATGCTGACGGCTCGTGCGGTTGCGGAGATGTCAATTGCCAAGCTGTCGGAAAACATCCTAGGATCTCAAGCTGGCAACAAGTCCCGCATTGGTCAGAAGAACAAATAGAAACCATGGTATCTATGGGGCAATTCGATACCGGTTTTGGTGTGTGCGTCGATGACAACTTAGTAATCGACATTGATAAACGCAACGGCGGTTTTGAATCCTACGAAAAGTTATGCAAAGCAACAGGAATAGACTATGTAAAAGAATCAGCTTTCGTCGTCGAGACTGGCGGAGGCGGACTACATATTTATTTCAGAAACGAGCCTCCGATCTCACTGTTGAGCCACCTGAATGACTACAAAGGGATCGACTTCAAGGTATCAGGATATGTGTGCGGATGCGGAAGCATCCACAAAAGCGGAGCAACATACGAAAAGCAAAAAGGAAATCCAGCCGACCTATCGCCTATTCCTCATGGGTTGCTGGCGTTGCTTAAAAAACCAGATCATTATCGCGTATCGCTGAATGGGGAATCACTCGACGTCACAGACGACGAGATCGGAGAAATGCTAAAAAGTTGCGATCCTGATTGTGATTATGACGACTGGATAAAGGTGGGTATGGCAATCCATCACGCCACCAGCGGTGCAGGCATGGCAACATGGAACGTATGGAGCAGTGGAGGAGAAAAGTACAACGGGCCAGCATCAATCGATCAACACTGGCAATCTTTCGGTAAAACAATGAACCCGGTCACTATCGGAACGCTGATCCACCTAGCAGAAAAAGGCGGTTATCGCCGGTCGGTGACGTTCGATCTGCCACATACAGAAGAACAACAGCAG
>QKFI01000340.1 GCA_003251455.1 Tolumonas sp. | reverse complement strand
TGACGGAACAGCAGTTCGCGCCACGTCATTGGTTATTCCCTGATTCAGTCGCTGGTGGTTTTGATTTAGGACGTCGTTTGGCGGCTCGCATTGGCGAGCGTCCGGCAACGCAGGCTTGGCAGGTCAGTTCAGCGCAAACCATCTTTCGGGGGGCGGGTGGTACGCTGGATCTGACCCGCGATACGCCACGACTGCTGTTACTGGCCGAAGAATGTGCAGCACCGATTGATGAAACCCGTCATGAAGTGTTGCCTGTCACTATCAGTGCGGTCGTGAAGTGTCGTCGCAATATTGAAGACTGTGGTCAGGTGGCAGTTGATCCAAATGCCATTGCACTTGCAGAAGCAGAATTCATTCTCTCCGCAGGGAACGGCGTACATCACTGGGATCAATTCCATCAGGCGGCAAAAGTATTGGGTGCCACAGAAGGGGCAAGTCGTGTTGCAGTCGATGCTGGCTTTATGCCGCGTTTCCGTCAGGTCGGTGCGACCGGGACTTATGTCACTGCTCGCGTCTATGTTGCCGTGGGGATTTCCGGTGCGGTGCAACATCTGCAAGGTATTGGTCAATGCGAGAAAGTTATTGCGATTAATACCGACATTGGTTGTGACATGATCAAACGCGCAGCGTTGAGTGTGATCGGTGACAGTGAAGCTGTATTGGCTGATCTGATCCGTCTGGTTGAAGCCTACCGCCAGGAGGTAATTGATGATGCAGCCTGAACGTAACTACCCTGAGTTGAATATTTGTGCGCTGATTTCAACTGGAAAACATCCTGATTCACTGCGTGCGCGTCGTGCTGAGCAAGATGCCCGCGCAGTAGAGCTGGCTTTACTGATTTCACCTGACCACAGTCAGGTGATCCATGCAGGCAATCCGAAAGAGGAATCACTGCGCAGCTATGCAGGCATGGGGCTCGACCAGATTCGAATTCTGGTGCAGCAAGAGAAAACTGACGTAGTACCGGTGTTGCGTGATTATCTGCGCTTAGAGAACCCGGACATCATTTTGACCGGCATTCGCTCAGAAAGCGGCGAGTCATCTGGCATGGTGCCTTATCTTTTAGCGGAACAATTAGGCTGCCCGATCATTTCCGGCATTGCAGATATAGTGTCGGTGAAAGACGGGGTCGCAGAAATATTGCAAGCGTTACCCCGAGGTCAGCGTCGCGCGTTGAAGGTGAAATTACCCTTTGTGGCAACCGTTGATATGGCTGCACCTGAACCACGACAAAGTGCGTTTGGTCCTGCCAGTCGCGCGCAGATGGAATCATTGCAACCGACTGTACAAACCACCGATGAAGTTTGGGAAAACTGGACAGAAGCACCAGCCCGGAAGCGTCCGAAACGACTGAAGGTGGTCAAAGCGAAAACGGCGGCCGATCGTTTCAAAGCCGCAACGGCGAAGTCACAAGGCACAGGCGGTAAGGTTATACGCGACCAGGCACCAGCTGATATGGCGAAGGCCGTGTTCGATCTGTTGCTGGAAGAAGGTGTCTTGCGTTAACTCTTCCCGTTGTTTCACTTTTTGACGGCCTGATGGCGTTCAGTTACTCCCTTAACTGAGCAAAGTCAGGCCGTCATTTCTATCATGAAAATGTCCCGTTTCAATTCAATATCACAATTTTTATTGAGTCCTCTTCTTGCTAATTGAGCAAATTAATCTAATCATTAGCTATGGTAGTTATTGATTCTTTTGTAGGTTATTGATTGCTACTCTATATGAAAGCACGCTGCGATGAGCAGAATGTGATTTCTTAGTTAAGGCAATTCTTGTAATGGTGATAGCAAGAGTAGTCCTTCGTAGTTCACCTAAATGAAGATTGAAAATATGAGTACAGGTACAGTTAAGTGGTTCAACGGAGATAAAGGATTTGGTTTTATTACTCCGGACGATGGAAGCAAAGATTTATTCGTTCATCATTCGGAAATTAAAATGGAAGGTTATAAATCACTTAATGATGGTCAAAAAGTTGAATTTGAAGTGGGTAAAGGCCAAAAAGGTCCGTGCGCCATTAACGTCAAGCCATTATAAATTGTGTAAAGATATATAGCATTATCATCAAACAGACCCATGATGATTTACTCTGGGTCTGTTTATTTCCTCTTCATCCGTCACATGCTTCGTTCTGAATATTATCTATAGAATCAAGCAGCTGACGCAACACATCTTTGCCCCAAAACGCGTTTTACTTATTCACACCTTCCCCAAGTGCTATATTCGAAATAAGCTTTACCTCAGAGGGTCCATTCAACTTCATTTTTTTGGTTTTGAACAACCCCTTCAATCACCCCATTTTTATCTATCAAAGCATAGAAAAAATTTGTAATTGTCTTGGATATCACCGTCTTAAACTGTAAATCTGAGTTATCATCATATGTATACCCATTTGGGATACAGATGGTTTGTTTGCATTTTGTCTGTTCCAGTTCGTCTCTTAGATCTTAGGAATATTATGCAAAGAATTTTTCAATTAGACTTATATACATTACATACCACAAATTTCTGCATAGCATTGGTATTCACCATCGCATTAGCTATATCCCTTCGAAAAATCTATACATGCCCTGGCTACTCCAATTGGTTCAAAGCAATGTTATTTTCCACAATTGGTTTATTTCTATTGCTCATGATCGATGTATTACCAGCACAAATCGTCTGGGCAGGTTGTAATGGTCTGC
>QKFI01000369.1 GCA_003251455.1 Tolumonas sp. | reverse complement strand
AAATAGTCTTTATCCCCCTGCTCTTTGACTCTTTTTCTGACCGCTAAGGCTTCATCCCACCAGATCTCCTTACCGGAACCATTCACGGTACCCGTGCCGGTGATCCCCACATTTGAAACATGGTTGGCCAGAATAAATGCTTCACCATCCTGAGCTGGTGCGCCGATAAAAGCGCGTTTGAAGTCATTCGCCTGATTTGACGCCTGTAAAACACTGCCAGATGCCAAATCGAGCGTGACTCCATCTTTCAATGAAAGTGGACCACTGAGCCATGTCCCCGCATGCAAGGTAACAACCCCGCCCCCATGTTTACTGCATTGATCGATGGTCTTTTGCAGTGCCGCAGTGGTTAACGTTTTACCGTCTGCAACAGCGTGATAAGTCGCAGGGTCACAAAAAGATGTCATACCAGCATGCGCGGCAGAAGACATGAAAAGCAACCCTGATAAAACAGAAACCGCACAGGCCGAATAGCGTAATCGCATAACTAACTCCATGAAAGCTCGATGAATGATTGATTCGATATGACGATATCAATTCGATCTGACAGATTCAGCGGAATAGATCACAATTCACGATAAGGTATAACATCTTTGAGTGATGTATAACATTTAATCATTATTTATCTATGAAACCATTGAATTGGTATAACCAATATTGTGTTTAACGTCTTTTGAGTGGATCGTTTTTGTCTGATTCTGATGCATATTCTTTTACGCCCCCGATAAATCCTGTCAGCAGACTCATTGTCATCAAGCTATTTTCAGGCATACTGAAATAGTTAACGCTGTTAACTAAATTTACCTGATGGGTGTTCTTTATATGCACATAGAAGAAATTGAAGATTTTCGTTCTCTCCTCCGAGGAATGGTGCGAGAACTCGGCATGCTAAGCCGAAAAAGTAGTGGTACCGAACTTTCCCCGCTCCAAAGTCATATTTTAATCGAATTAAATAAGATGCCGATTGGCGTAACAGAACTGGCGAATCGTCTTTGCGTAGAAAAATCCAGCATCAGTAGAACGCTGAGTGGATTAGTGAAAGCCGAGCTATTAAAACGAGAACCCGTACATCAAGACGGCAGAGCATCGGTTTTTAGCCTTACCCATCAAGGTGATGAAGCGCTTGAAAATATTAATAGAAATGCGAATGAATTTACGGCGCAGGCATTCAATCTCATCTCCGATACGGAAAAAGATAAAATCTATGCTGCGATTCATAGCTTAACGACATCACTTCGAAATGCGCGTCAACAGCGAGCAAATGAAGTCGTCATTCGCCCCATCACCCCTGAAGATAACCATGCAATTGCCGAAGTCATTCGCAAAAGTTTCTTCGATAATAAAATCGATCATCTGGAGGGTGTGAGCCTTCATGACCCGGAACTTGGTAGATTAAGCCATGTTTATGATCAACCAGCCTGTGGATATTGGATCGCTGAAATCAATGGTCAGGTCATTGGCGGTGTTGGTCTGGCTCCACTTAAAGGCGGAGATAACGGTTATTGTGAAATGCAGAAGCTTTATCTTGATCAGAGTTTTACCGGCATGGGTATTGGCCGACGCCTGATATCGTTAGTGCTAGAGAAAGCGTTGGCGTATGGATACAAATATTGTTATCTGGAAACCCTAGAGGAATTAGGCAAAGCAAGATCTTTATATGAAAACTTTGGCTTTTATCTTCTCGATGGACGACTAGGCAATACCGGCCATAACAGCTCAAATATCTGCATGCTCAAAACACTCTCTGATGAATAAATTCGAGAACCTATCAGAACAGAGGCAATGAAAGCTAACACTTGGCTTTCATTGCCTTCTATGAACCTTTATTTGTCAAATAACGTCACCACGCTGGTCAGATTCTGCCAAGCTAAACCCTCTTTGATGCCTGCTTCAAATACCTGCAGGGCTGCATTCATTGTTGGGGCATTCGCCTCATCGCCAGCAGCTTTACTCGCATAACGGAAATCTTTTGCCACCAGATCTGTGGTAAACAAAGGTTCGAATTTCCCTGCAATCATTCCTGATGAAGCGCCTGCAGCATACGGGCTGCAAACAGCCGTTTGCGAGATCACACTAAAGGCTCGCGCTGGATCAACCCCATTTCGTTTCAACATGCCAATCAATTCAGCAATCACTGCTACCTGCACACCCAAAAGTGTATTTGTACTGAGTTTCACCAGCGCAGCTGAACCTAAATCGCCAACATGATGAATCACACTCCCCATCTCAGATAACACCGGGGTCACTTGTTCTGCAATTTTCACATCACCGCCAACGATAAAAATCAGTTGTCCAGCTTCCGCTTGTGGACGAGATCCGGAAACGGGGGCTTCAACCAACGGCAACCCTTTTGCTGCAAACGACTGTCCTAGTTTTTTGATCCAATCCGGCGATAATGTTGAGCTTTCAATCCCAATCGCATCAGCTTTCATGGCAGCTAACGCTCCAACCAGAGGATCCAGCCAGACATGTGCGGATGCCACATCATCACGAACCATACTGATCACAATATCAGCTTCAGCAACTGCTTCAGCAGGCGTTTCGAACAGTGTTGCACCCGCTTCTACAAATGCACTTGCCGCTTCAGCAGAACGGTTCCAGACGGTCAGATTATAGTTAGCATTCAGTAAATTCATTGCCATGCGAGAGCCCATGGCTCCCAGTCCAAGAAATGCGATTTTCAT
>QKFI01000273.1 GCA_003251455.1 Tolumonas sp. | reverse complement strand
CTTATTCCATACCGCTTCGCATCCGAGATTACAGCAGTTCCTGCAGAATTTTATCGAGCGTAATGCCTTCTGGGAGTTGGAAGCACCTGCGACGCCTCCCGTCGTAACGCCAGTCCGTTTATCTTCAGTGAAGTGAAAGGAAGCTCAGCATGTCAGTTTATCAATTACCGATTGTTAGTCTGGAAATAGATCAGATTCAGGATGAAGTCTGGGGAAAATCCGTTGGTGATGCCATTTTTAAAGCTTTTACCGAAGATGGCTTTCTATATCTGGTCAATCATGGCATTTCTGAATCATTGTTCAGCGATTTGCGGCGTGTGTCGCTCGATTTTTTCCATCAGCCGGAGGCGGTGAAACAATCCGTTGGAACCAGCCGAATTCATCGCGGTTATCATGCGTTGGGTGGCGCGCTGATGGAAGGGGCAAAAAAGCCAGATCAGAAAGCATTCTTTCAGATGGGGCTCGATTTACCGGAAAGTGACCCCGATGTGATGGCCGGACAACCCTTACGCGGTCCGAATCAGTGGCCTGTGACCTTACCTGAATTTCAGCAAGTGATGGAGCGTTATTACGCTGAGATCGGAAAGGTTGGTGCAACCTTATTAAAAGCCGTTGCGTATAGTTTGGGTATTGCCTCAGATTTCTTCGCGTCGAAATACAACAAACCGCTGCAGCGCACACAAACGATTTTTTATCCGGCCAGCATTACGGATACATCGGACGATGCTTTCGGTGTGGCGCCACATTCTGATTATGGCTGTATCACGCTGCTGTATCAGGATCATGTCGGTGGATTGCAGGTTCTGAATAAGAAAGGGGAATGGATTGGCGCACCCCCGATGCCGGGAGCACTGGTGGTGAATGTTGGTGATTTACTGGAGCGCTGGAGTAATGGTCGTTTTGTGTCAACAAAACATGCGGTCAGAAATCTCAGTGGTCAGGAGCGGGTCTCTGTCGCCACTTTCTATGATCCTTCTTATAACGCGCTGGTTAGTCCTTTAGATTTAGGAATCGAAGAAACTGAATGTCAGTTTGAGCCGATCCTTGCAGGTGATCATATTCAGGGACGGATCAATCGTTCCTTTGATTACACGAAAGTAGCTTAAAACTAATTAAGAAAAATCCCCGACTCGTCGGGGATTTTTCATGGCTGAATATCACTCGGCACGCATTCAAACTCTTTCACTGAGTGCATCAACACGTTGCATGGCGGCAATGATATCTGCTGCTGTGATAGGCATTGGCATGTTATGCATGTCTTCGGTCTCTGCTGATGCCTGTGCGACCGTCTGAAGTTCTTCATCGGTCAGCGTTGCTATTTCTTTGAGTGATGTTGGAATACCGCATGATTTAGCAACCTGAATCGCTTCAAGAAGTTCAGCATCCGTACGTTGTTCCAACGCCAGCAAGCAAATGTTGCCGTAGCCGACTAACAAACCGTGGCCGAAATGACGGGTTTTATCAATCACGGTAAACCCTTCATAGAGGCCATGTGCAGCCGATGCGTGGGCACCGATCCCCATGATGGAGGTGAATGCGGCATAGATAAAGATTGCATCCATTACCTGAATCAATTCTGAAGAAACCAGCTGATCTTTGGCTTTTTCATAGGCAACAGGGCCATAAGTGGTCAACACTTCGAAACAGACCTTACCATTGGCAAAAGCAGCGATATTCAGGCTGTAATCAGGTTTGCCATTGGTAATGGCGCGATACTCATAAAGTTTTGCCAAGGTATCGCCGATTCCTGCTGCCAACCAGCGTGTTGGTGATTTCGCGATAATTTCCGGATCCAGAATCACCAGTTCTGGCGCTTGTTTCAGATGGTAAAAATCACGGAAATGACCATTTTCGAAATAAAGAATCGAAACGGTTGAAACACCGGCACATGTCGCAGCAATGGTTGGGATCGTAATGATGGGTAATCCAGCCAGCTCTGCAGCTAACTTACCTGTATCCATTGCTTTCCCTCCGCCCACACAGAGAACGAGATCTGCGTTCATTTCTTTAGCCTTCGCAGCTAATGCGTGACCATTTTCTTCGGTTACTTCACCACCATAAAAAGCTGTTGTCAGATTATGGAATGGTGTCAGCAGTTCCCGGATCGTGGTTTCGGTTGCAGCCAGCGAATGATGTCCGCCAATCAGCAAAATGTTCCGCGACTGTTTGGCTAAATAAGCTGGCAATTTTTGTAACGAGTTTTCCCCGCGATAAATATGAGCAGGAAAAGCGAGTTGAGTTCCAGGGACTGACATATCTGATTCACGACTTTGATTAATTCAACGAATGCAGAGTTTCCTGACGGATTTCCTCTGTAACGAGGGCTTTAATGTCCATAAACGCTTTGCTGGTCTTTATTGTGTAATCACGGGGATGACCAAAATCCACCTTGATTTCTTTTTTGATTCTTCCAGGGCGAGCACTGAACACAGCGATGCGGTTTGCCATAAAAATGGACTCATCAATATCGTGCGTAACAAACAAGACTGTGGTGCGTTCTGATTCCCAAATCTTCAGCAGGAGTTCTTGCATCATGATACGAGTCTGGTTATCCAGTGCACCGAAAGGCTCATCCATTAATAACACTTTTGGAGAGTTAGCTAGTGCACGAGCAATTGCAGTACGTTGCTGCATGCCGCCGGAGAGCTGTTTTGGAAAATGATGTTCAAAACCACGTAACCCAACTTTATCAATGTAATGCTTACTGATTTCCAGCTGTTCGGCTTTTGAAAGGCCACGCTCTTTCAAGCCATATTGGATGTTTTGTTCAACGTTGAGCCACGGGAATAGGGTATAGCTTTGGAATACCATGCCGCGATCAGCACCCGGACCTTCAATCACATTACCATCGAGCAAGACGTGTCCGTCTGATGGATGATCCAGACCGGCGACGATACGAAGCAGAGTGGATTTACCACAGCCGGAAGGACCCAGGATCGTGACAAAATCATTTTCAAAAATAGTGAAATCAACCGGGAGTAATGCCTGAACGGACTGTTTATTCGGGCTCTGAAATGTGCGTGAGACCTGATTGATTTCTACTTTTACATTCGACATTACAGATTACTCCAGACAAACAGACGCTTATTGATGGTTTTGAATAGCAGGTCAGAAACCAGACCAATCAAACCAATCGTGATAATGCCGAAAATGATTTGTCCGGTATTCAGTAATGACTGGCTACCAACGATCATGTGACCAATCCCGCTGGAAGAGCCGATTAACTCGGCAACAATCACGTAAGTCCAGGCCCAACCCAGAACAAGACGCAATGTTTCTGCAATATCGGGTGCTGAATTCGGGATCATCACACGCCAAACGACGGAATAGCGGTTTGAACCCAGCGTATAGGCTGCTTCAATTAAATCTTTACGCGATGAACCAACGGATACCGCAACCATCAATGTGATCTGGAAAATAGAACCAATAAAGATGACCAAGATTTTCTGCAATTCGCCAATCCCGGCCCACAAGATCAGTAATGGTACAAATGCAGAGGCTGGCAGATAACGACAGAAGGAAATAAACGGTTCGAGCAGGGCTTCAAAAAATTTGTAAGAACCCATCAGAATACCCAACGGTACACCGATGACGGCTGCCAGAATAAAACCACCTAGAACACGCCAAACAGTCATCAAGATGTCTGTCGTGAATTCGTATTCAGTAAAGAGGTGATAGCCTTCGTCGAGCATGGTGAGTGGGTCAGCCAGAAAGGTTGACGACACAAAACCGCCAAGCGTCAGAATGGCCCAGCCAGTCACAAATAAAACAAAGAAACCGACACCCAACCAACCGCGCCAAATTTTCGGGACTGGTTCAAGTGGCATGAAATAATCAGGTTTCCGCTGCGGTTTCGCAGCGGAAGTTTTTACAGAGTTTTGCGACATAACGCGTTCCTGTACGGAATCCATGAACACCCCTTATTTCACGTAAGAAGTGTCATACAGACTATCCAGATCAGGCAGTTTTTTAACGATACCTTCCTGGAGCATTACATCACCAGCTTCTTTTGTGAAAGCCTGCAGTTCGCCACCGAAGAATTTTTTGTTGTCTTCAGCATTTGCCCATTTCAGATAAGAAGCCGATTCAGCGAACTCTTTCGCGGTTTGTTTTTCTGGTTTACCCATGATGCCGTAAGATTTTTCAGGCTCTTTGGCAATCATATCGAGCGCATCGTAATAGCTTTGCACCAGTGCTTTCGCAGCGGCAGGATTTTTTGCCAGCCAGTCACCGGTACAACCAACGGTGTCCATGACCATTGGATAATCCAGCGTGGTAGCCAGGATCTTGCCAGCTTTTTTATCTGCACGAACTTTTGACAGATATGGTTCATAGGTCATGGCGGCATCGTTTTGACCTGCAATAAACGCCTGAGCAGCAGCACTTGGGCCGAGCGTATTCACTTTGATGTCTTTCATGCTCATGCCGTTTTTATGAAGGATCCACGCTAAACCGAAGTAAGAGGTTGTGCCTGAAGCATCTACTGCAACATTTTTGCCTTTCAGATCTGCGACAGAGTTGATGTCATTGCGCGCAACAACACCATCTGCACCATAAGATTTATCCATCATCAGGATCTGTTTGATAGAAACACCGCTCAGGTTCCATGGAATATAGGTTTCAACGGTTGTCGCTGCGCACTGAACTGAACCAGATGCAATGGCCAGTAAGCGGTCTTTCTGTGGGATCATTTTTAAATCAACGTCGAGACCGTTTTTCTCGAACAGACCGGCTTCTTTTGCCAGAACTAAAGGTGCGAAACCAGTCCAGCCGGAAATCCCGATAGTAACAGGTGTTGTATCAGCATAAGCAGCTTGTATAGATAAACCTGATACGGCAGCTGTCACCATCATTGCGCTGACGGTTTTCACAAATCCCTTTTTGTTCATTTTCATCATCTTAAACTCCCTGAGTTATGTAATGTTTGAAGAAACAGCTTTTTAATCCTGTATATACAACC
>QKFI01000225.1 GCA_003251455.1 Tolumonas sp. | reverse complement strand
TGGGAATGGGTATTTTTGATCAATCTGCCGATTGGTTTCATCGGTGCAATCATCACCATTCTATATATGCCAAATATGAAAGAGGAAACCCGGAAATTCGACTGGATGGGGTATCTCTTTTTTAGTGTCGGCGTCGTGTTGATCTCTGTTTCATTACAAGTACTCAGTGAAGATTTACACAATATTGGACTTGCCATCAGCTTCCTGATTCCAGGTCTGATCGGTATATTTGCCTATTACTGGCATCACAAACATCATGACCGAGTTTTATTTCATAAAAAGCTGTTCTCTATCACCAGTTTCAAAATCGGTATTCTTGGCAATCTGGTCGCACGTCTGGGCAGCGGCGCCCTTCCCTATCTGAATCCTTTGTTTTTACAGGTGGCTCTCGGGTTTTCCCCAGTTCAAGCCGGTTTAACTATGATCCCCATCGCGCTCGGTGCGATGACAACCAAACCGCTCGCGAATCGGATTGTCATGAAATATGGCTATCGCCGGATTTTAGGGTTCAATACCTTGTTACTCGGAGCACTGATTGCCAGTTTTGTGACCATTACGCATGACACCCCTTACTGGTTACTGCTCATTCATCTGGCTTCATTAGGTGTATTTAACTCACTCCAGTTTACTGCCATGAATAGTCTGACTTTAACAGGCTTAGACCGAGAAGCCGCCAGTAGTGGTAACAGCTTATTATCAGTTGTGATGCAATTATCCATGAGTTTAGGTGTCGCATTCTCAGCAACACTCTTTGCACTGTATTTTGGCTTTCAAAATAACTTACGTGATCTTGGTGCAGAAGTATCACAACATCCGGATGTACTCTCTGCATTTCATGCCACCTATCTCACTATTGGGATATTAAGCATGATGGCGACCTTAGTTTTCAGGCAGTTACCACCACCGGTAGCTGCTGAGAAATAGTCTAAATAATTCATCTCGCGAGTGATGATGAAATTGGTTTAGAGATAACATATCCCAGATTGATAGCTTTACAGAGCGAAACATCTGACGTTAGAGTCAGCATGATTTTAATACCGCAAAAACAAGGATGATTTTCATGAAAGACGCTACACTCGCGCTTCATCATGGTTTTCAAAACGACCCAGTCACAAAATCAGTTGCTGTGCCTGTTTATCAGACTGTTGCTTACGAATTTGATAATGCACAACATGGTGCAGACCTATTCAATTTAGCCGTACCCGGTAATATTTATACTCGCATGATGAACCCAACCAATGATGTGCTAGAAAAACGTTTAGCCGCATTGGAGGGTGGTATTGCAGCTTTAGTTGTCTCTGCAGGTAGCGCAGCGATTCACTACGCGATTCAAACACTCACTCGCGCAGGTGACAACATTGTCTCAACGCCACAATTGTATGGCGGCACCTATACCCTGTTTGCTCATATGTTACCGAGCTTTGGTGTCGATGTCCGTTTTGCTCGGGATGACTCGCCAGAAGCAATCGCTGAATTAATCGATGACAAAACGAAAGCGGTTTACTGCGAGAGTATCGGGAATCCGGCAGGCAACATTGTTGATTTGGAAGGATTAGCTAACGTTGCGCACGCTAAAGGCATTCCTTTAGTTGTTGATAATACTGTTGCCTCACCAGTTCTCTGCAAGCCGATTCAGTTTGGTGCAGACATTGTGGTCCATTCCATAACCAAATATGTTGGTGGACATGGCAACTCACTGGGTGGTGTGATTGTCGATTCAGGCAAATTTTCTTGGGTGGAGAATAAAGACCGTTTCCCACAATTTAGTGAACCAGAACCCTCTTATCATGGCGTGGTCTATACCGACTCTTTTGGTCCGGCTGCATTTATTGCACGAGCACGGACAGTACCACTCCGAAATACGGGCGCGGCATTATCACCAATGAATGCATTCTTGTTATTGCAAGGTCTGGAAACACTAGCACTTCGAATGGAGCGTCACGTCGAAAATGCTCAGAAAGTTGCTGAATTCCTACAAAAACATGAAAAAGTGGCATGGGTCAGCTATGCGGGTCTAGAAGATCACCCACACCATGCATTAGCGAAAAAATATATGAATGGCACGCCATCTGCGATCCTGTCATTTGGCCTGAAAGATGGCTACGACGCAGGCATTCGTTTCTATGACGCACTGAAAATATTTAAACGGCTGGTGAATATCGGTGATGCAAAATCACTGGCTTGCCATCCTGCCTCAACAACACATCGTCAGATGACTGAAGAAGAACAAGCAAAAGCAGGCGTAAAACCAGAAATGATCCGTCTTTCTGTTGGTATCGAAGCAATCGAAGACATTTTGGAAGATTTAGATCAGGCGCTTCGCGCCTAATTTGACAATTCGAAATCAAAAGGGCACTGAACAAATCAGTGCCTTTTTATTGAGTAATGCGTCGTTTACTGAGCGGTAAGCCCGACTTCATAGTTCATAATTACAGCCGCTTCTTCCATCCCCGCATGACGCCAAGCGATCACATCCGGATCATCTAAGACCGTCTGCATGTATTCTCCAGCCTCACCATGACAAGTAATACCATAAGTCAAACGGCGCAAACATCGCATCAGCAATCGTGAAATCACCAAACAACCAAGGACCAGTTTGGCCATATCGCAAACGACATTCCGTCCAGATCGCTTGAATACGTTCAATGTCTTTCTGGCAAACATCATCAAATGCAACTTGTCGGCTTTCAGCACGGCAGTTCATCGGAAGCTGATTTCGGATCCCCATAAAACCGGAGTGCATTTCCGCCGATACAGAACGCGCCAGCGCACGCGCTTCCCGCTCCTGCGGCCACGCCTCTGGATGCGCCTCTGCGACATACTCCATAATTGCGAGTGAATCCCAGATCGCAACATCGCCCTCATCGCCCTCTACCAGTACAGGCACTTTTCCCGCCGGAGAAAATTGTTCGACCTGCTTGCTGAAATCTTCACTTTTCAACATGACCAGCGTTTCTTCAAACGGAATTTCCAGTTTTTTCAGTAATAACCACGGACGGAAAGACCATGAAGAATAATTTTTATTGGCTATCAGCAACTGAAATTCAGCCATCGGTAACTCCTTATCCGATCAAGCGGTTTTGAGCAGGTCTTTGTGTACCTTAAAAACGATCTTGCGTAATTCTGCCGGCTCACCCAGCGTACACAG
>QKFI01000055.1 GCA_003251455.1 Tolumonas sp. | reverse complement strand
TGATATTTCCCGGTGAGGGTGGCGTGACCGGCTTGCCGGAAGGTGAAGAACCGCTGATTGTTCCGATGGCAATTCCGATGATAGCCGGCCCATCCATCCTCGCAGCACTCGTGTTGCTCTCACATCAATATCCGGCTCAAATGACTGATTGGGTTGTTGCATTGTTATTGGCTTGGGGCGGGTCGTCAGTGATCCTGATGTTTTATGAACAAGTGCATAAAATTCTGGGCGAGCGTGTCCTCACTGCGATGGAACGTCTCATGGGGATGTTACTGGTGATGATTTCCGTGCAGATGCTGCTGGATGGCATCGTGAAGTATCTGCATGTTTAATCATTACTTTCCGTGTCTCTTCTGAAAAACAGAAGAGACACGTGGTGAGAGGAAAAACGCTTTTAGGATTGCTGTTGCCGCTTTGCTTCGATTTCCGCTTTTTTCCTTTTGGATGCTTCATAAATTTCATCACGCAGACTGAGCATCTGAAAGAAACCAAATAACAACATCTGGAGATAATCTAGACGGGAAAGTTTCACCAGATCTTTTGCAACCAGCGTCATGATGGAGACGGGAAAGTTTCACCAGATCTTTTGCAACCAGCGTCATGATGGCTGCCTGGATACCGTGAACCAGTAAAACCAATACGGCAAATACTGGAATTAATGTGTGGATTTTTCCTGTCAGAGGGTGGAAAAAGGTGAAGTAAATGCTGCCAAGCCAAAAGCCCATCACGATGATTTTCGCAAGGAAGATAAACATCCGTTTCATACTGCTGGTTGCTCCCGCAAATAAAGCTGATAACACACTTGTCCGGCTTGTTTGTCTTTTAATAAGCGCCAATTTGAAGGCAGTGCCGGTGCTGTTCCTTCATTTTCCCGTTCCAGATAAATTAACGCATCATCGGCGAGCCAGTGTTGGCTTTCCAATAAAGGAATCACTTGCTCTAGCAGACCTTTCCGAAAAGGGGGATCAAGAAACACCAACTCAAATGGGGTTTCACATCCTTGCTGTAACACCTGAACAGCATCGCGGCAAAGCACATCGGCCTGTTCAGATTTCAGGGTTGCCAGATTTTGCGTTAATTGCCGGGCGGCTTTCGGCTCCTTTTCGACCATCATGACATAACTGGCGTAACGCGAGAGTGCTTCAAATCCCAAACTGCCACTTCCGGCAAATAAATCCAGACAACGACAGTCACGAACATCTGCTGCCAGCCAGTTAAAAACCGTTTCTTTCACGCGATCGGTGGTTGGTCTGAGCCCTTCTGCATCATGTACCGGGAGTTTTCGGCCACGCCATTGTCCGCTGATGATGCGGATACTGCCGGGACGTCCTGTCGGAGACGAAGGGCGAGGGGTGGAACTTTTATTGCGAGCCATGGGGTTTCTTCATAAAAAGCTTGAAAAAGTGGTAGTATGACGACCAGTTAAGTGACGTCATATTGAATGCTGGCTGCATTTTAGCAGCCTATCCACTAAGTGAGTAATGGTTAATGGCTAAAGGATTATTCTCCTGGTTTAAACGAGGTTCTTCTGAGAAGCCTGAGCAAGAAGAGCAGAAGGTTGTTGCAGACGAACAACAGGAAGAACAGCAACAGGTTGAAACGCCTGCACAAGAACCGCCTGTTGTTGAAGCGATCGTTAAAGTTGAACAGGAAGCAGAGCGTATCGCAGAAGATGTTACGCCTGATTCAACCGATGAAGCTGTGACGGATACAACGGTTGAATCAATCCCGGTTCCTGACGTGGCTGAACCCCCGGTTGAAGCTGAATCACTGGAACAACCGGAAAGCGAACAGCCAGAAGAAGACGTTATTGCTGAAACCGTCGTTGTTGAGACTGTAGTCGAAGCGACCGTCGCTGAACCAGTACCGATGCCGATTGCGGAGGAAGTGGAAGACAACACGCAAGCGAAACCAAAACGAGCTGGATTGTTCAGTCGGTTGGTCAAAGGGTTGATGCGTACCCGCGAATCGATTGGTGCCGGATTCATGGCGCTGTTTCGCGGCAAAAAACTGGATGACGATCTGTTTGATGAGCTCGAAACCCAGTTATTGATGGCTGATCTGGGTGTCGATACAACACAACGCATTATGCAGAGCCTGACAAAACAGGCAAAACTGCATCAGCTCAAAGATGCTGAAGCCCTCTATGATCTGCTGAAAAAGGAAATGGCGGAAATTCTGACACCAGTCAGTCAACCGCTGGCGATCGGTACAGAAAAAACACCGTATGTAATCCTCATGGTGGGTGTGAATGGTGTTGGTAAAACGACCACCATTGGTAAGTTAGCCAAGCTGTTCCAGGCGCAGGGTAAATCCGTCATGCTGGCCGCAGGGGATACGTTCCGTGCAGCAGCGGTCGAGCAGCTTCAGGTCTGGGGACAACGAAATAATATCCCGGTGGTTGCGCAACATACCGGCGCTGATTCAGCATCCGTGATTTTTGATGCGATCCAGGCAGCGAAATCCCGCAATATCGATATCTTGATTGCGGACACCGCAGGCCGTTTGCAAAACAAAAATAACCTGATGGATGAGCTGAAAAAAATCGTTCGTGTAATGAAAAAGCTCGACGACACGGCGCCGCATGAAGTGATGCTGACACTGGATGCCAGCACCGGGCAGAATGCTATCAGTCAGGCAAAATTATTTGGTGAAGCCGTTGGCGTGACGGGGATTACCTTAACGAAACTGGATGGAACTGCGAAAGGCGGTGTCATTTTCGCGATTGCTAACCAGTTTGGCATCCCGATCCGTTATATCGGAGTTGGGGAAGCGATTGAAGATCTGCGAACCTTTGACGCAAATGATTTTATCGAAGCGCTGTTTAGCGGAGAACAACAATAAATCATGATCCAATTTGAGCGGGTGAGTAAGGTCTACAGTGGTGGACACATGGCACTGCAACGCGTCAGTTTTCATCTTCGCCCGGGTGAAATGGCATTTTTGACCGGGCATTCCGGCGCGGGGAAAAGCACTCTCCTCAAATTGATCAGTGTTCAGGAGCGGCCATCAGATGGCCGCATCTTGTTTCAGCAGCAAGATTTATCGCAAATCACCAAGGCTGATGTGCCTTTCATTCGTCGTCAAATCGGCATGATTTTTCAGGATCACCGTCTGCTGTTGGATCGCACTGTCTTTGACAATGTTGCGTTACCCTTACAAATTGCCGGTGCCTCACCGCTGGAAATTCAGAAACGTGTTATGGCTGCGCTCGACAAAGTGCATTTGCACGATAAAGCGCAGAATATCCCGATGATGTTATCCGGTGGGGAACAACAGCGTGTGGGGATTGCCCGGGCTATCGTCAACATGCCGCCTTTATTGCTAGCCGATGAGCCGACAGGAAATCTTGATGCGGATCTTGCTCAGGAAATCATGGCGTTATTTCGTGAACTGAACACGTTGGGTGTTGCGATTCTGGTTGCAAGCCATGATCAGTTACTGATTGAACAAAGTGGTTTACGTAAGCTTGTGCTGCAACAAGGGCGTTTGGTGAGCGATTCAGCAGGAGTTCGGCATGGCGCGTAAATCGAATTCACAGGTGCAATCAGCGCCCGGTTTGGGTAATCGTTTCTCGTTGTGGCTGTATATTCATCTGCAACAACTGAAATCGACCATGAGTGAAATCTGGCATACGCCGCTGACATCGTTAATGACGATTGGCGTTATTGGGGTGACGCTGGCGTTACCGGCTGCGCTGATGGTATTGCTGAAAAATGCCGAAAGTGTCACAGCGCAATGGGAAAGCGGCACGCAAATAACGCTCTATTTGGAAAAAACGATTCCAGACAGCGAGATAGAAGCATTGACGGCGCGGATTCGTGCCAACGCCGATGTCGATGACGTCCGCTATATTTCCCCCGAACAGGGCATGAGCGAATTTAAGGCTTTATCCGGTTTTTCTGAAGCGCAGGCTTATTTGACTGAAAATCCACTTCCGCCAGTGCTTGAAGTGACACCGAAAAAAGAGCTGCGCACACCACAGCAAAATGAAGCGCTTTTACAGTCGCTTCGTCAGGAGCCTACGGTACAGCAAGCAAAACTGGATATTCAGTGGGTCACACGTCTGAATGCCATTATCGATTTAGTGCGGCAGTTGCTGCATGTGTTCGCAGGTTTACTGGTCATCGGCTTGTTGCTCACGGTCGCGAATACATTGCGTCTCTATATTTTTAACCGTCGCGATGAAATTGAAGTAATGAAGCTGGTGGGAGCAACCGATGGTTTTATTCAACGGCCCTTCCTTTATTTGGGCTTCTGGTATGGTGCGGTCGGTGGTGTGCTGGCCTGGTGGTTGTCTGAAGTGTTGCTGCTCTTATGCGAACGGGGTGTCACTTATCTGGCGACGCTGTATAACAGTAACTTCCGTCTGGTTGGTTTGGGGTCGGCGGATGGCGGGTTATTGATCCTGCTTGGTATTGTGCTCAGCATGGGAGCTGCCTGGTTTTCGGTGCATAAACATCTGCAGGAAATCGAACCAAAATAATTTTATAAAAATCTGCAAAAAGGAGAGAACTTTTTCACAACCCGTTTGTCTTAATATGTGAGGGTTAATTCTGTTGGGAAAGTTATCTTTCTCCTTTGGCTTGGTGAAGATGTATTGAATTGATACTTGGTATATCGGAAACATGCTCAGATTTCGGGGAGTCTAATAAGTCTCCCTTTTTTTATGCCCGCAAAACAGGATGAAGCGTGATAAACTGAGCAAAACTTGAATTCTATGTAGTTTTATAGTATCTGATAATCAGCAGATTATGGTACTAACTACCATTCTCTGAATGTTGTACTAGATGTAAGGTGAGGTATTCGATGAGTACTGGTATTCAGCATAACTTGGTCTTGGTTCCTCAGGGTAGCCTTGATGGCTATATCCAGGCAGTGAATACAATTCCTGTGCTGACTGCGGATCAGGAGCGTAAGCTGGCTGAACGGTTACAGGACCAAGGTGATTTGGAGGCTGCCCGTCAGCTGGTTATGTCACATTTGCGTTTTGTTGTACACATTGCGCGCACTTACTCTGGCTATGGTCTGCCACAGGCGGATCTGATTCAGGAAGGCAACATCGGCCTGATGAAGGCGGTGAAACGATTTGACCCAACCGTTGGTGTTCGACTGGTTTCTTTTGCCGTACATTGGATCAAAGCCGAGATTCATGAATATGTGCTTCGTAACTGGCGCATGGTGAAAGTCGCGACAACGAAAGCTCAGCGCAAATTATTCTTCAATCTTCGTAAAGCGAAAAAGCGTCTTGGCTGGTTCAGTCATGATGAAGTGCGTGCTGTTGCCGATGATTTAGGGGTGACACCGGAAGAGGTCGTCGAAATGGAAGCCCGCATGAGTGGTCAGGATCACTCATTCGATGGCTGGGACGACGACGAAAATGAAACGAATTTTGCACCAGCTCAATATCTGGAAGATAAGTCTTCAGACGTTGCTGCAGTCTATGAAAGTGATAACTGGGAATCGCATGCCGAAGTGCGGTTAACTCATGCGTTACAAGGGCTGGATGAACGTAGTCAGCAAATTATTCGTGCTCGTTGGTTAGATGAAGAAAACAAACAAACGTTGCAGGAATTGGCCGATCAGTATGGTGTATCGGCAGAGCGTGTTCGACAGCTGGAAAAGAATGCATTGAAGAAGCTCAAGGATGCCCTTGATGCGTAATTCATGTTAATCAAATGAAAAGGTCTCTCTAGTGAGACCTTTTTTTTGCATGTGATCAGGAGACAAACCATGAGATTGTTGAGTCAGCTGTTTGAACAAAACCGCGAATGGGCTGAAAAAATCAAAGAGGAAGATCCTCATTTCTTTGAAAAGCTGGCAGTACAGCAAACGCCTGAAATTTTGTGGATTGGTTGTTCCGACAGTCGTGTTCCTGCGAATGAATTATTAGGCTTGTTGCCAGGGGATGTGTTTGTTCATCGCAATGTGGCTAACTTGGTCATTCACACTGATTTTAACTGCTTATCCGTGATCCAATATGCGGTTGAAGTATTGAAAGTGAAACACATCATTGTTTGTGGTCATTATCGTTGTGGCGGTGTGATCGCGGCGATGGGGAATCAGGAACTAGGTCTGATTGATAACTGGATTCGCAATATTAAGGATATTTATTACAAATATCTGAATGAAGTTGATGCAATCGAAGATGAGCATGAAAAACAGGACTATATGTGTGAACTGAACGTGCTCGAGCAGGTCACGAACGTCTGTTACACCACTATTGTGCAGAACGCTTGGCATCGCGGCCAAGAGCTGGCAGTACATGGTTGGATTTATGATGTAAAAGATGGTTTGCTGCAGGATCTGGATATCACAATTGATAAACTGGAGCAGATCCCGGAAGTTTACTTGTCCTCAACGAAGAAAGTGGCATCTGCACGTCAGAGTAAATAATTTAAAACAGCCCGGTGAATACAAGACCGGGCTGTTTCATTATAATTTCTGCGATACGCTGGTTGCCGCTTCTTTCACTTTTTCGCCACCGCGCTGGATGTCTTCACCGAGTCCATGAATCGTATTACAGGCACTGAGTAACCAACTAGCCAATAATAATGCGGTGATGTGTTTCATCCCTCATCCTCATTTTCATTTTCAATAATAAAATCATACGTTATCACAGTGTGATACGGTGTTGAGTAAAAACCAGTGTGGATTTGCAGGAAACGCGATCAGTCATGAAAAATAAATTTCCGTCGTTGAAGGAACAGTTTGAGACACACTGGTTAAGTGCAGACAGTGGCGTGGTAAATCGGTCAGGTCAGACATTAGTTGAATATGAATCGGTTTATCAGTATCTGGAAATTATGGAAAGCCCGGTATTTGGTCGTAGCCTATTGTTAAACGGATATATGACTTGTACCGCTTCTGATGCCTGGATGTTTCATGAAAACCTGATTCATTTGCCTGCGATTACACATCCTAATCCGGGAAAAGCCATCATCATTGGCGGAGGTGATGGTGGCGCCGCTCATCAATTGCTAAAACATCCAACGCTTCAGAAACTGACAGTCTGTGAAATTGATGCCAGTGTGGTTGCGATGACCGATGAATATCTTGCGGATATCCATCAGCATGCATTGCACGATGTCCGGGTTGAACTCGAATTCTGTGATGGGATGGATTATCTGAAACGTCTCACTGGACATGTGGATCTGATTTATTTTGATGTCACACAGCCGATTGGCTATGAAGATCCGGCTTTTAATCTGGTCTTTTTCCAGCAATGTGCTGCGTTACTTGGCGAGTTGGGACTCTTTGCAATGCATCTGGGCTCAGCCCAGTTTCAAATGCCACGCTGTCATTATTTACTTTCTCTTTTATCTTCCGCTTTTGCTGTTGTTCGGCCAATTCTGATCCCAATGCCCCGATATGGTGGTTACTGGGTGATGGTTTGCGCCGGTCAAATGCGGGATCCCAAAATGCTGGAGCCCGCAGAAATTGAAAATCGACTGATAGCACGCGGGATTGGTGATTTGCATTTTTATAATGCAGATATTCATCATGCGATGATGGCCATTCCGAACGATTTAAAAATGAAATGGGCTGCATCTCCAGTACCAATGTATTTCTAGGCTCAGTGAAGGAAGAAATCATCAATGACACAAACAACGAAGCCAGCCTTATTTGCCGTTTATCTGGGTGGGCATGCACCAAGAGCCAGTATTGAAGTACACGATGTTGTATTTGTCGTTGCAAGTTCTCTGCAGGATGCTTATCCGCAACTGTTGGATCGCTGGTTCGGCTCACCGGATGGATTGCATATTGATGCCTGGATGAAATTGGAACAGGTTGATGGTTACACAATTACGTTATCATCAGAGAAGCCTGTGAATCAGAGTGCGTCTCTCTATTTTGTGAATCTTGGGGCGTACCATGCCGATTATGCCGGTGAAATACATAATTCTACGTTTATGGTGGATGTTTCAGCGCGTGCTGTGAAAACTCGGGCGAAGTTAACCTTGATTCAGGATGCCAAAGAGATCCATACCGATGACTTGTTTGAGGTAGACGATTGCATGCATATCAATGAGGTGAGTGGTTATCATCTGCAACTTACGCCTACCGAGAAGGTACAGCCGTTACAAGTGAATAATGGCTATATTCCATTACCGCAAACGGTCATTGATGACTGGAAAGCGGCACAATAACAAACTTGGAATAAAAAAGACCTGCCGGAGCAGGTCTTTTTGTTTTCGTTAGCCTTTTGGATTGCTCGGATAACGCGGTTTCCGCAGATTCTCTACCGAGAAAATTTCATCCAATTTGGCTTCGCTGAGTAAGCCGCGCTCCAATACGATTTCGCGGACAGACTTACCGGTTGCAGCACAGATTTTCCCGATTTCATCACATGCATGGTGTCCGATGTATGGTGTCAGGAAGGTAATGATGCCGATTGAATTCATTACATATTGTTCACACTGCTCTTTGTTCGCGGTGATCCCTTCGACACATTTTTCACGAAGTGCGACACAAGAATTGCTCAGCAATGTCATGGATTCAAACATGCATTGTGCAATGACCGGTTCCATCACGTTTAACTGTAACTGTCCGGCTTCTGCCGCCATGGTTACGGTGACATCATTTCCCATCACCTTGAAGCTAACCTGGTTCACCACTTCAGGAATGACCGGGTTCACCTTTGCTGGCATGATGGATGAGCCAGCCTGGCGTTGTGGCAGATTAATTTCATTCAGACCTGCGCGTGGTCCTGAGCTCAATAGACGAAGGTCATTACAGATCTTCGATAATTTCATGGCCAGACGTTTGAATGCGCTGTGCAGCATCAGGTAAGCGCCACAATCTGAGGTCGCCTCAATCAGATCTTCTGCAGGAACAAAATTGTGAGATGTGATTTCTGCCAGATAGCGAATCGCGAGGCTGGAATAATCAGTTGGTGTGTTCATCCCGGTACCAATTGCGGTGGCGCCAAGGTTCACTTCCAGTAGCAGTTCCTGACAACGAGTGATGTTTTTGATCTCTTCCCGTAAGGTGACGGCATATGCACGGAATTCCTGACCTAATGTCATCGGAACAGCATCCTGCAACTGTGTGCGTCCCATTTTCAGAATATCATTAAAGCGGATCGCTTTATCATCGAAGGCTTTGATCAGTTTTTTCAGTTGTCGTAACAGACCAAACGTACTGTCATACAGTGCAACGCGGAACGCGGTTGGATAAACATCGTTGGTGGACTGACAACGGTTTACATGGTCGTTCGGATTCAGGATGTGATAAGCGCCTTTGGGATGTCCGTGTAATTCCAATGCCAGGTTAGCAATAACTTCGTTGGTGTTCATATTTACAGAAGTACCAGCGCCACCCTGTAACTGATCAATTGGGAACTGATCATAGCAGCGTCCGGTCGAAAGCATCAGATCACAGGCTTCGACGATCATGTTGGCTTTTTCGTCATCCAGCGTACCTAAGGTCTGGTTGGCAAGCGCCGCCGCTTTTTTGGTGTATAACAGACCGGTAATAAAAGCCGGTACATCACTGATGTGGCTAGAACTGATTTGGAAGTTGTCGACCGCGCGGAGGGTGTGGATCCCATAATAATAACGATTATCGACAGCCATGGAGCCAAGCAGATCTTCTTCTTCTCTGAACGCCGTTGTCATAGACAATATCCTGCAATAGTGGGGGGAGTGCGGGAGAATTATGTCATAAGCATGGCATGTGAACCGTTATTTGTTCCAGATGTATAGTTTGGTTTTTATCAATCTATTGTGATCGAAATCACCATTTATGAGCACAGTTTGCACTAATACATAATTCATGCGCACCAAAGGTGTGCCAAGGATAAAATTTTCTCATTTTAAGATTAGTTTAATTTATCCGAAATTCACTATATAACATACAAAGAAAATATGCATTTAATAAATAGCATAAATATCAATAAGTTAGTGTTTTTATTTCTTTTCTTTGTTTGAGAAAAACTAATAACAGTGTCTTTTGGCACTTCCTCTGCAATTTCATGTCTGTCAGAGAATTAATCCGGATTATCAAGACAAATGACACCAGTGGCGCTCAATGAGAAGCCGTTTGGATCGCTATGCAAATGATGCATGTAATGAGAAAGGATGCTGCAATGTTTAATGTGACTGAAACATTAGATCCTGCATTGATAGAAAAACCTTTATCTGTCTTGTGGGAAAACATCTCGCCGCTTTATCTGGCAGATGAAGATGCGCTGGTTGCCAATTTATTAGCACTGGCAATGCCTGATGATAAAGAAATGGCAACTATTACTCGCCATGCGGATGAATTGGTCGAAGCGGTACGCGCTGATAAAAAAGCCATCCAGTTGATTGATAGTTTACTGATGGAGTACAGCCTGGATAGCAAGGAAGGTATCCAGTTGATGTGTCTGACTGAAGCTTTATTAAGGATCCCGGATGCGGCGACCGCCGATGCATTGATCCGGGACAAGCTCAGTACGGCTGACTGGAAAGCGCATCTGAATCAGTCGGACTCGATTTTTGTCAATGCCTCTACCTGGGGGCTGATGCTGACTGGCAAGGTGGTGTCACTTGATGAGATTGAAAGTAGCCAACCTGTTCAGGTACTGGGGAAACTGATTAATAAATTCAGTGAACCTGTCATTCGCCATGTCATGTATCAGTCGATGAAAATCATGGGTCATCAGTTTGTCCTTGGGCAAAAGATGAATGAGGCACTGAAGAACGGCGAAAAATACTGTGAACGCGGTTATAGCTATTCATTTGATATGTTGGGCGAATCATCCCTGACGATGGCTGATGCCAAAGCCTATGTCGACAGTTACATGCATTCCATTGC
>QKFI01000209.1 GCA_003251455.1 Tolumonas sp. | reverse complement strand
TGGCTTTCCCTGCGTGGGGTCAGTCTGCGTTCTATCGTGGTATTCCCAATCAATTTGGTAAATCCAGATTCACCGGCATTGCCAAATCTCGTCGATTAGCCCGTAAACGCCGCAACTTTCTGCGGAGCCGTGGCTAATGGCTGAGCTCGCCTACGTCATCAATTCTCGTCAACAGTTGCCAGAGGCTTATAACGCTATGGCTGCTGCTTTATCCGGATGTCCGGATGAACCGCACGAGCTTTCTATTAAGCCGAAGAAGAAAACTAGGACTTTAAGTCAAAATGCTCTTCTACATATGTGGTTTAGCGAGCTATCTCAATACCTGATCAAAGCTGGACGCAAATTCGCAACCCCTGAATGGTGTAAAGATGCGATGAAGCATTCATTTCTTGGGTATGAAGAAAAAGAACGAGTTGATGTTGTTACTGGCGAAAAAATTACAGTCCGAGACCTCCGTAAAACCCGCGATCTAAACACGGCAGCCATGCACTACTTCATGAACGAAATTGAAGCTTGGTGTGTGTCTATTGGCTGCCTGCTGACTATTCCTGATTCCTCCGAATACATGAAACTGAAACGGGAGCAAAACCAATGAACGCATACCGTGAACACGTACAAGCAGAATTAATCCAAACATCAACACTCGATATGGTCGTTGCTGTTATGTGCGATCAAACCGCTCGTTCTATTCCAACAATTCAACGCGCAATTCGAGAAATGAACGGATATGAAGCTACGCATAAAGAAATAAACACAGCATTGAAGTGTGTTGAAGAACGAGGTTGGTCGATTGCTCGTTGCAAAATCACAAGAATGCCAATGCTGTTTCGCCTGGTGAAAGCATGAAGTGCAAATGTAAATGCGGGTGTGGTGAGTGGAACGATAAAGATTCCATGATCACCACTCCTGCTGGAAGATTTGTAAATTTCAGTCATGCGATCGAGTTTGCCAATGAGAAAGCCAAAAAGACTGCTGATAGGAACGCGGCAAAAGTAAGGCGAGAGCAGCAGGAAAAAGAGAAGCAGGTAAGAAAGCTACATAGAGAGAAAAAGGTTGAGCTCAAAAATATCGTTTGGCATCGGAATCGTGCAAAGCGTGCATTTCAGGACTGGCGAAGAATTTCTCTAATTTATGAATTTTTATCGAGAGGTGAACAGCCTCGATGCTTTACGTGTGGGACGACAATAACAAGGCAATGGCAGGCTGGTCATTACATGCCAGCTGGTGTGAATAGCATCATCATGTTTGAGTTGATGAACGTCCAATTGCAATGTGAGGTTTGTAATAAGGCTAAATCAGGAAACCTGACGCCATACAGAATACACCTGGTTGAAATATACGGGGAAGAATCTGTTGTTCAGCTGGAGAACAATAAGCAGGTCAAAAAATGGACTCGCGAAGAATTTACCGAAATCACTGAAACATACCGTTTGAAACTAAAAGAACTTAAAGCCCGGGAGGCAGCATGACTCAGGACTCATATGTAGAAATGCCATCACAAGAAGCCTTTCAACGGGTTGCTGATGTAGCACAGGAAACAAGATATTCAGGGATCCGCGAAGTTCTCACTCGATGGGGGAATTGGGCGAGAGAACAACCTCGAGTTGGATATCCTAAGTTTTCTGCTGGCATGGGGCAAAACCCAGTCACCGATAAAGTAGCGATGTGTAGTGATGAAGAGGGATTAGTAATTGATAAAGCGGTGCTGGCACTCAAAGGGTATAGCGAAGAACACTTTAAAGCGATAGTTTCAAAATATGTTGTTGGCGCCACAGGTAAAGGGGCTGCTGAATATCTTGGCATTCCGGTTCGTCAGTACTACATCACACTGTCTAGCGCGGAAATGGCGTTGTCTGTCGCGCTGCTGACAACGGTTTCAATATTTGAAGCGTGAGTTATTCGTTATCATTAAATGATAACTAAATGTGTTGACAGTGCGCACTGTGCGCAGTATATTACATGTTAATGTGCCGAAGTTGTATCCAAAGGCATTGATTCATATCTAAACCTCGCTTTTGCGGGGTTTTTTCGTTTCTGCCGCTGTAGCTCAATCGGGAGAGCAGCTGACCTGTAATCAGACGGTCGTGAGTTCGATTCTTACCGGCGGCACCAAATGCAATACAAGAAAGCGCACGGCAACGAGAGCTTGTATCTCGATGAGTTGCCAGCAAAGACCTGATGTTACTGCGAGTATTCAGGCCAGCCGATGGATGCGGCTGATGTATACCAATAAAAGGTGACGCAAGCGCAGGCGGTAAAACTGTCGCATTACCAGTGTTAAAACATTCGACCGTCACCGCTTAGCTTCATTGCTTACGTGGCGGTTTTCGTTTCTACCCATCAGCAAAATCATCTTTCACTCAAAGTGTCTTATGAGTTGTGTTTGGGGAAACTCGCTGACGGGTCTTTTCATTCTATGTCACTCGTTGGAGGTGGTCAGTGTCTTGGCAGCCGGAACTAGACGGAAGTCAGTAAGCAGTGTTGTGAAACACCGCAAACCTGGCGTCTCAGAATACTGAATCTGGCTGGTCGATCCCTCTATCCGCACTCTCGCTCGCTGCATTTGCGGTTGTCGTCCAGCCAATTAATTTGGAGACGCATCATGTTCATTCCAGTAGATAGATCATTGATGCGAACTCAAGACTATGACTCTTGTTTGCATCAAGTCTGTGAACAGCTATCAGCGTCAGGTATCGCCAACTTCTTTCA
>QKFI01000339.1 GCA_003251455.1 Tolumonas sp. | reverse complement strand
TTCGGTGGCAGGCTGCCACTAATCACTAAAATTGAACCTTGAGGATATTGAGCCAATTTATCCAGTAATTGTGTCCATTCCTGTTCCTGAACCGCCGCACCGGGCATGACAAACCGGAATTGTTCTCCGGTTGCTTCTGAGACGACATGCAAATTCTGACGTGTCCAGTCATGGGTTTCTATTGCATCAACGGCAACGCCTTCGTCTTTTAAGAGTGAGACCAAATGCTCTCCGGTTGGTCCGCCGGCAGGGAATACTGCAATCGCTTGTCCGCCCAAATGCACAATCGCGCGGGCAACATTAATCCCGCCGCCACCGGGCTCAAAAACAGGCGTCTGGCAGCGGAGTTTTCCTTCTGGATAAACTTTCGGCGTGATGGTTGCGGTATCGAGAGCCGGGGTGAGGGTCAGGGTAACGATGGAGGTCATCAGAGTTCCTTATCTCATATACATGAATTAAAGTTTACTCAATCAATGCGCCTTTTCCTGTTGAGTCACGTTCTTTTTTCGTCAGATTTGCGACAACCAATTGATATGAGTCGTCAATCAGGGCGAAAAGCTGAGCATCAGTGAGCTCACCATTCAGTGTGATGGTATTCCAGTGCCGTTTGTTCATGTGATAGCCCGGCGTGATACTGGTAAACATCGCCCGCTGCAAATCGACCTGTGCCGGATCCGCTTTAAGATTCAGCCGCAAAGGCGTTTCCTGCCACATCACCAGCGCAAACATCTTGCCACAGACCTTATAAACCAGACATTCCGGACCAAAAGGCAGTTCTTCTGTCGTGGCAAGCTTCGATGACAAGTAGGTTTTTAACTGGCTGAGTTCCATAACTTCTCCGTAGCAACACGCAAAAAAATCCCCTGATAAAGTCAGGGGATTTTATGAAGGATGTCGATTCAATCAGTTTAGTTGATTGGTCAGTGAAATCAGATATGTTTCACGCGACGTTTTACTTCTTCCTGCTTACCCGCATTGAACGGACGAGCATCCGGGCTACCTAAATAACCGCACACGCGACGGGTGACAGATACCCGCATTTCGGGCAGGTAAAGCCCTTGCTGGTACATTCAAACTCACCGGTAAAACCACATTCATAGCATTCATCAATCGGCGTGTTGGTGCCGTAATAAGGGACATGCGAATAGCTGTAATCCCAGACGTTTTCCAACGCTTCCAGATTGTGCTGAATGTTCGGGTACTCGCCGTAACAGATGAAACCACCGTTTGCGATTGCCGGATATGCCATTTCAAAATCGATTTTCGCATATGGGTCTACTTTCTTCTCAACATCCAGGTGGAAGCTGTTGGTGTAATAGCCTTTATCGGTCACACCATCAACAACACCGAATGATTTTGCATCCAGATTGCAGAAGCGGTTACACAGGTTTTCACTTGGTGTGCTGTAAAGGCTGAAACCATAACCAGTTTCTTCTTTCCATGCATCAACTGCATCACGCAGTTTCTGCACGATCAGAATCGCTTTCTGACGCAAGGTTTCATCATCAAATACATGCGTACCATTGCCATACAGAGCATTGATAGTTTCATGAACACCGATGTAACCCAGTGAAATGGATGCACGACCGTTTTTGAAGATCTGAGAAACATCATCATCCGCTTTCAAGCGAACACCACACGCACCTTCCATATACAGGATTGGTGCAACACGCGCTTTCACGCCATTCAGACGTTCGATGCGCGCTATCAGCGCTTTCTTACACAGACGCAGACGGCTGTCGAGAATGTCAAAGAAATGTGCTTCGTCACGCGCTTCCAGCGCGATGCGTGGCAGGTTCAGACTCACAACACCCAAGTTATTACGGCCTTCGTGATATTGTTTGCCATCTTCTTCATATACACCCAGGAAGCTACGGCAACCCATTGGCGTTTTGAATGAGCCAGTGACTTTTACAACCTGATCGTAGTTCAGGATGTCCGGATACATGCGTTTTGATGCACACTCCAGCGCCAGTTGTTTAATGTCGTAGTTCGGGTCGGTTTTCTTATGGTTGACCCCATCACGAATCGCAAACACCAGTTTCGGGAAGACGGCTGTTTTATGGTTTTTACCCAGACCAGCGATACGATTTTGCAGGATCGATTGCTGAATCATCCGAGATTCCCAGCTTTCACCTAAGCCGAAGCCGAAGGTCACAAATGGAGTCTGACCGTTCGCGGTGTGCAACGTGTTTACTTCGTATTCCAGTGACTGGAAGGCGTCATAACATTCTTTTTCAGTGCGGGCACGTGCATAGCCTTCAGCATCAGGAATTGACCATTCCAGCGCAACCTGATGGTGTTTTTCATAGCTTTTGGTCACATAGGGTGCCAGCACTTCGTCAATGCGGTTGATGGTTGTACCACCGTAAATATGGCTGGCAACCTGTGCAATGATCTGAGCAGTCACTGCAGTTGCGGTAGAAATTGATTTTGGCGTATCAATTTCTGCATTCCCCATTTTAAAACCATGCGTCAACATGCCTTCGATGTCGATCAACATACAGTTGAACATCGGGAAGAAAGGCGAGTAGTCCAAATCATGGAAGTGGATTTCACCACTTTCGTGTGCCTGAACGACATCACGAGGCAGCAGATATTGTTTTGCGTAATGTTTAGCGACAATACCCGCGAGCAGATCGCGTTGCGTTGGAATGACTTTACTGTCTTTGTTCGCGTTTTCGTTCAGCAGTTCTGCGTTGGTCTGCTGAATCAAACCCTGAATTTCTTTGTTCAGGCGACCTTGTTTTTCACGGGCGATATCACGGTCATGGCGGTACTCAATATACGCACGCGCCATTTCTTTGTACTGACCTTCCATCAGCAGGTTTTCGACTGATTTCTGAATATCGCCGATATCGACTTCGTCGCGACCAGCTAACTGAGAAGCTATCTGACCAGCGACCGAGGCGCAATACGCGTCATCTCTTACATTCACAGCTTCTGCAGCCTTAGCGACCGCCTGCCAGATGCGTGAGCCATCAAACGATACGCGGCATCCGTCGCGTTTGACTACCAACGGTTTTGCTTGCATTTTGTCTTGCCCTCGTGCTTGTTCGTTGTGTGGGGAGTTTTAAGGCTAATACTATATATAGTCTATATTGGCGGGGATTTAACTACATATTGTTGTTTTATGCAGGAAGATACTTGCTATTTTTTTGATCTAAAACAGAGAATGTGTGAATTTGTTCATAGCGTCAACATTCAAAAAAAACGTGATTTTGTGACCTAATCTGCTTGTTTTTTCCGGACCCCTTTTGGCATGCGGCTTTGCGAATTTTGATTTAAAAAAAAGGAAAAAGGTCGCCGAAGCGACCTTTGATTTATGACAACAAGGATTGTCTTCAAGGAAGTTGTGGCCCAGCTGACACCAATCTTTTACCTTGCTCATTATCGGTGTACTGCTCGAAGTTTTTGATAAAACGTTGAGCTAAATCTTCAGCTTTGCTTTGCCATTCAGCCGGATCGGCATAGGTATCTCGCGGATCAAGAATCTTCGGATCCACATTCGGCAGGTCGAGCGGCATGGCCAGATTAAAGATCGGCAAGGTTTTCATCGGTGCTTTATCAATGGAACCGTCCAGAATCGCATCAATGATGCCACGAGTATCTTTGATTGAGATACGTTTACCGGTGCCATTCCAACCCGTATTCACCAGATAGCAGGTCGCGCCTGATTCTTCCATGCGTTTCACCAGCACTTCACTGTATTGGGTTGGATGCAACGTCAGGAATGCCTTCCCGAAACAAGCAGAGAAGGTTGGTGTTGGCTCTGTGACCCCACGTTCTGTACCTGCTAGTTTCGCGGTAAATCCGGCGAGGAAATGATACTGCGTCTGGTCATGTGTCAGTTTCGATACGGGTGGTAATACACCAAAGGCATCAGCGGTCAGGAATATCACTTTTTTCGCTGGTCCTGCTTTTGACACTGGTTTGACAATATTATCGATGTGATAAATCGGGTAAGACACACGGGTGTTTTCTGTCAGTGAACCATCGTTGAAGTCAATATTGCCTTCAGCATCGACAGTCACGTTCTCCAATAATGCATCCCGACGGATGGCATTATAGATATCCGGTTCAGCTTCTTTGCAGAGTTTGATGGTTTTTGCGTAACAGCCGCCTTCAAAGTTGAAGACGCCATCATCATCCCAACCGTGTTCGTCATCGCCAATCAATAAGCGTTTTGGATCGGCTGACAGTGTGGTTTTCCCGGTGCCGGATAAACCGAAGAAAACGGCGACATCACCTGCCTGGCCAACATTGGCAGAACAGTGCATGGAAGCAATGCCTTTTAGTGGCAAGAGGTAGTTCATTACCGAGAACAACCCTTTTTTCATTTCACCGCCATACCAGGTACCACCAATGACTTGCATATGTTCCGTGAGATTAAAGGCGACAAAGTTTTCTGAATTCAGTCCTTGATCCTTCCAGTTCGGATTCACCGTTTCAGCACCGTTCAGAACCACAAAATCAGGTTCAAAATCGGCTAACTCATGATCTTCCGGGCGAATGAACATATTTTTCGCGAAATGAGCCTGCCAGGCGACTTCAGTGATAATTCTGACTTTGAGTCGACTGTCCGGATTAGCGCCACAATATCCATCAATGACAAACAAACGTTTGTTCGAGAGTTCATCCACAACCAGTGTTTTCAGGTGTGACCAGATTTCAGGGGTAATTGGTTTGTTATCATTTTTGCCACCATCTGCCCACCAGACGGTATCACGGGTTGTATCATCCATGACGATGTATTTATCTTTTGGCGAGCGGCCGGTAAACACACCGGTATCCACTTTGACCGCACCTAATTTTGTTAATACACCGCGCTCATAACCGACTAAATCAGGGCTTAATTCTTCTACGTACAGCTGATCGTAAGAAGGGTTACGTACGATTTCTTTGACATCATGGATGCCATAGCAAGAAAGGTCCAAACGGGCAGTCGTCATAATAGTGCTCCTAATGTGACCAATTTCAGAAGGGGGTGAGACAGCTGATTAAAAGTTTAGGAGTTTCTAGAACGATTATTGCTGGCAGATTCAAAATTTGCGGAAATGCCTACAAATTTTACGGATTAAATGTTTTTTGAGATCTGGAAGACAGATTAATTCGTTGCCGAGTGGGACTATTATGCGTTAAGTAGCGGCTTTTATAACCGCTACTTCAATTGATGCCAGAAGCCTGTTCTAAATAAAGGAAATTAGTGGAGTGAACCTGGTTTTTCTTCTTTACTCAATGGCTTATCACTGAACAGATCTTCAATTTGTTCGGCGGAAAAATGATATTCTGTACCGCAATAATCACATTCCATTTTGACTTCGCCTTGCTCTTCAATCAGAGAGTCAACCTCAGCTTTCCCAACCTGCACCAATGCAGCTGCGCAGCGATCACGGGAACAGTTGCAGGAGAAGGCGACTGGTTGCGGATCAAACAACCGGACTTCTTCCTGATTGAATAAACGATACAAGACTTCTTCTGCTGGCAGCTCCAGCAGTTCTTCGGCCTTAATGGTATCGGTCAGAGTGACAATGTGCTCAAAATCCTGCGCATGCTGTTCTTTATCATGGTTCGGCAGTTCTTGAATCAGGATCCCGGAGGCTTTTGGCGCATCCTCGGTCAGATCAGACTTGATCCAGATCCGGGTTGCCAGCTGCTCAGAACGCTTAAAGTAACTTTCCAGACAGCTCGCAATATCGTTGCCATCCAGTTCGACAATCCCCTGATAACGTTCACCTTCAAATGGGATGATGGTGATCATCATATGACCTTTGCCAATCAACTCATGTAAACCCGCATTTTCAGGGATCACGTCATCATAACGAGCGACGCCACGCAGTTGCTGATTGTTGTCACCGTTAATGACTGCAAATCTGACAGGGCCGTCGCCTTGGATCTGAACGGTGATTGAACCTTCAAATTTCAACGTTGCCGTTAACAGGCTGGTAGCAACCATTAATTCATTTAACAACAGTTGAACTGGTTTTGGATAATGATGACCCGAGAGCATTTCGCGTGTGCTGTCAGCCAGTTGAACCAGTTCGCCACGAATTTCATATTTTTCAAAAACAAAACGATGTAATAAATCAGGTTGTTGCGTCATCTCAGCAATTCTCAAATCAATAGGAAGGGCAGGGGCTCATTCACCCTGCTTAAACCGAATCAGATTCCGGCGTTGTTTTTTATCCGGTTTGGTATCCGGGTGCGGCGCATATAAAGCATTCAGGCGGTTTGCTTCCGCATTCTTTTCCCGCTTTGTAATGCTTTCAGCCGTCTCTTCATATAAGGTTTGCGCCATAGGTGCTGATAAACGTTGTACGCTCAGGGCCAGTACTTTGATCTCTCGCTCATCATAGCCCTGACGCAGTTTAATCATCGCCCCTAGTTCAACCTGTTTCCCTGGTTTGGTCCGCTGGCCGTTATATTGAACTTTGCCGCCCTCTATCATGCTGCGTGCAAGAGAACGGGTTTTATAGAAACGGGCAGCCCATAGCCATTTATCCAGACGGACTTCATTGTCTTCTTTTGATGCTGGCATAGCGTTCCCGAACTCTGAAAAAACTTTTTATAGTTTATCAGATGCAAAGATCAACGCGAACCTTTCACTTGGTCTATCCTCAAAGTGATGATTTTTTGATATACTCCTCCGCCCGCTTGTGTTACCGACCCGTAATACACCCCGGATAATTGAATCGATGACATCCTGTCATCCTGTATAGTTTGTTCTGAATGGAGGGAACAATGGCTTTCGCTGCCAACAAACGCTCCGTCATGACCCTGTTCTCCGGTAATGACATGTTCAGTCACCAGGTGCGTATTGTCCTGGCCGAGAAAGGTGTGACCTTTGATATTTGCATGGTGGATGTTGATAATCTGCCGGAAGAATTGTTGGAACTGAATCCTTATAATTCAGTACCTACTCTGGTAGATCGCGATCTGGTACTCTATACCTCTCGCATCATCATGGAATATCTGGATGAGCGTTTCCCGCATCCTCCGCTGATGCCTGTTTATCCTGTCGCACGTGGTAACTGCCGTTTAATGATGCATCGTGTTGAATTAGACTGGTATTCATTGGCAGAAAAAATCTTGAACAATGCGCCGGATGCTGATGCTGCACGTAAAGAATTGCGTGAAAGCCTGCTCGCCATCGCACCGTTATTCCAGGAATACCCTTACTTCATGAGTGAAGAATTCAGCCAGGTTGATTGTTACATGGCTCCGCTGATGTGGCGTTTACCGATGATGGGTATTGAGTTTTCAGGTAAAGGTGCAAAAGAACTGAAAAACTACATGACCCGTTTATTTGAACGTGAATCATTCCAGGCTTCTTTGACTGATTTCGAGCGCGAGATTCGTAACGGACAGCTGTAATGGATGCAAAGAACATGACGCCATGTCGTTCATATCTGTTGCGGGCATTCTATGAATGGTTATTGGATAATAACCTGACACCTCATTTAGAGATTGATGCAACGATCGCTATGGTGAGGGTGCCCAGACAATATGTACGAAACGGGCGGATTGTTCTGAATATTGCGCCTGAGGCAGTGGTTGCGTTCGTCATCGAAAAGGATGCTATCAGCTTCAATGCACGTTTCCATGGCAAACCTTTTCAGGTTTATATTCCCATGACAGCTGTCTTGGGTATTCATGCTGGTGAAAATGGTGCCGGGACTTTTTTTTCGACGGAATCAGATTCTGTTGATCTAACATGGCAAGTCTCGCCTGTTAGAAAAAGATCCATACTGGAAGATAGTTTCAGACAGAAACAGCCACGTCCTGAGGGGCCGCCGACGTTACGCATCGTCAAATAATATGCAGGGTAAAATGAAAAAGGCATCCGATGGGATGCCTTTTTTACTTCTGTAAATCAGGGCGTAACATACTCAAAAGCTCGAATGACTCGTGAAACACCGGAGACATTGCGGGCGATCTCAACCGCTAACTCTCCTTCATCTTTTGTTACCAATCCCATCAAGTAGACCTGACTGTTTTCAGTAATCACTTTGACATTGCTACTATCGAAATTCTTTTCTGCAACCAGCATGGTTCGAACTTTCGATGTGATCCAGGTGTCATTGGTGCGAACGTCATAACCTGTTGGTTCATCAATTTTAATTTCGTTATAAACCTTCCGGACACCTTCAATACGCTCTGCGGCTGCTTTCAGGTCACTGCTGTATTTCTGATGAGGCGTCTGACCGACCATTAAAACAATGCCATTCATGCTAAAAAATGAAATATGACTGATCCGGGAGATATCGGTTCTGTCGCTGTATTCTTTCTGCAATTTAACTTCGATAGTTTGATCTGTCGTTTGCGCACTTACGGTACGGCGATCTTTCGCGACGACTACGCCGGTTGCTGCGCCACCTGCGACCAAGGCACCCACACAACCTTGTAACAACATCAGGCTTACTACGGAGAAAGTAAGAAGCAGTTTGCGTAACATAAGTGTTCCTCTGGTTTATTGGGGAAATAGTGTTTGATCGATTAAATCACTCAGACAATTCAATACCAGTAAATGCACCTCAAGAATTCGGGAAAAACGCGAAGATGGACAACGCACTTCTACGTCACTCGGGCCTAACAGACCAGCCAACTCGCCACCGTCACCAGTGTTCAGAATGACCATGGTCATATCTCTTGAGAGCGCAGCTTCTGCGGCATGAATTAATTCCTGATTATCCTGCTCTGTCGTAATCAGCAGCAGAATATCACCTTGCTGTCCTAAGGCGCGGATCTGATGGGCATACACATCGTCAAATTTATTGAAATGACTGAGTGAACTCATCAAGACGCCATCACATGTCAGTGCAATGGCAGGCAAAGAAGGACGGGCGGTCTCAAAACGACTCATCATATGAGAGACAAATAGTTGTGCCAGCGCAGCAGATGCTCCACTACCACAAGCGAGGATCTTATTACCGTTAAGCAGGCAAATTGCAAGCATCTGTGCGGCTGTCTGAATGTTCTCTGACAGGACTTCTGCGGCTGCAATTTTGGTTTGAATACTTTCGGTAAAATTTTCTTTTATCCGATCCACGCTGAACTCCTAAAACGCATTTTTAAGCCATTGGCATTGTCCATTTTCGTAAGTAACGAAATCAAAACGACATGCTTGATGAGCTTCATTGATACCATGATGTAACAGAAAATACCGGGCAGTATGCCGGATCTTCTTTTGTTTTGCAGATGTTATCGAAGCGATTGCCCCGCCAAATTTCACACTGGAACGGTATCTGACCTCCACAAAGACGATCGTATCCTGATCCTGCATGATTAAATCAAGCTCCCCTTGCCGACAATGATAATTGGCAGTAATGAACAACAGGCCGTGTTTTTCTAAATAACTACGTGCCTGTTGTTCATACCATTGCCCTTTATTGCGCGGGCTGGAGTGTTGGGCTGGTTGAAGTGCTATTGTCATCGTTTGAGACAAGCTGGCCATTGATATAACGTGTCCATAACAGGTTACGGACAACAACACCATCTGAAGTGATTTGCAGTGTGCCGGTCAACCCGCTTAAGGTTATTTCCGGATTAGCTCGCATTTCGCTTAAATGATGGATGAGCGCGAACGTATCATATCCCATCGCATATAGTCGCATCTGATCACCGTTTGCGCCCGGCAAGGCAGTCGTCGCTTGGGTGAATTGCTCTGGCATTTTATTCAACATCCAAGGCATATCACCCAGTTGCATACCGTTCAGTGCCAGCGCGATGTCAGGACGCAGACCAGAACTGTTACTTTTTGAACCCAGATAATAAGCAGGACGAACCGGCGAATCACCTAACATCATATCGACGTTCGATTTAATACTGGCTGCTTCAAACGCTGAGGCCAGCATAAAGATTGCGTCAACATGGTTACTATCTGCATTTTGCATGTTGGCTAAAGACTGGATTTGTCCTGCCTGACCAGAGCTGGTGTTCCCGGTGAGTGTTTTCCGTAACAAGCTCAGGAGTTCATCCCGACTGCGGAATTTGGCGATAGTTGCTTCGCCTTTATCCAAGCCGTTCCAATAGTTGTTGAACCCCTGGACTGTCCGTTCCCCCAGGTTATTGGATGGCATCAGTAATAACGGATGACTTAAACCGTCCTGATCGATTTTCTGTGCGATCTGCGCGGCTTCATCTTCTGGTGACAAAGAATAGTAATATAAATTGGATGCAGCAGGCTGGTTACCAATTTGGTTCAGTGCCAATACTGGCACAGATGCTTGGACACCCAGTAGTGCTTCAACTTTGTCTTTCTGGAGCGGGCCAATAATCAGTTGTGCACCATCCTGTTCTGCTTTCGATACCAACGCCTGCATTGGCAGACTGTTTTCATCATAATAAGTCAGCGTGACATTACTACCTGCACCCAGATTCGCCTGTTCCATGCCTGCTTTCAATGCCGACGCATAGCCAGATAACTTACCGGATAAAGGCAACAAGACCGCAACTTTCTGTACATCCATCGTCTGGATGATATCGCCTTGATTCTGGGCGAGTGTTTGCTGATCTGTACTGGTATCCGGTGTAAATAAACCAAAAGCGGGATGCTGTGGATATTGCTGCTGCCACTGCGCATAACTGTTTGTTTGGTCTGGCTCTTGTGCAATTACTGCCAAATCAAACCAGCCTTGTGCTTTGGTACGCTGCATTCGCTTTGCAGCATTTACATAACTCTTCAGCGTATTCAGGTCACTTGCTTTCAGTAATCCCCAAATTTCCTGATGATTTGAGACTAACTGCGTATCTGATAAGTAATTATCAAGCGAGATCAGACTGTTTGCCGCAGCTGTTTTTTGTCCAGCCTGCAGGAGTAAATCCGACTGCAAACGGTAGTAAAATTGTACGGTTGTTTTATCGAGCGGCCGCAAATCAATTCCGGCAATCCGGTTCAATGCTTTGGCTGACTGTTTTTGTTTCCCTAATTGCAGTGCTTGCAGTAACCGCACCGCAACACTTTGGCGTGGAGTGAATGCTTCTTTGGCAATTTGTTGCTGAATCGCATTTGCCTGAGAGCGTTCGCCATCAAGGATCAGGCGACGAGCAGCCAGCACCTGTAATGCAAAGCGTTGTTCTGGCCCTGCAGAATCAATCTGGCTTAAGTACCATTGGCTTTCATGAGTTAAGGGGCCAAAGGCATGTAATTGAGCAGCGTCAGTGCTTACCTGAACCTGACTACGGTTTACACTGGTACAACCTGCTAAAATCAGTACAAACGCAACGAACCAACTGAGTGCGCAACTTGCTAATCCGGCTCAAGATTTATCTCCAACCTTTCAACGTCCGGCCCATAGTGTAAACGCGACACTGGCATGAGACAAATTTTCGACAGGAGTTTTAATGACTGCATCACCTTGTCTATACATTGTTCCGACTCCTATTGGAAACCTGTCGGATATTACATTGCGTGCAATCGAGGTTTTAAAAGCGGTCGATTGTATTGCCGCGGAGGATACGCGTCATAGCGGAATTCTGCTACAGCACCTGGATGTCAAAGCGCCGATGATTGCTTTGCATGATCATAATGAACAGCAACGTGCGAGCGTATTGATTGAGAAAATTCAGCAGGGGCAGAGTATCGCGCTGATTTCAGATGCGGGAACTCCGCTGATCAGTGACCCGGGTTATCACTTGGTGAAATTATGTCGGGATGCAGGCGTGAAAGTGGTTCCTTTACCGGGTCCTTGTGCCGCAATCACCGCCTTAAGTGCCGCAGGCCTTCCAACCGATCGATTTGTCTTTGAAGGTTTTCTGCCTGCGAAAGAAAAAGGTAAAGAAGATCGTTTACAGGCATTGGCTGAAGAATCGAGAACGATGGTGTTTTACGAATCGCCGCGTCGGGTGATTGATACCCTCACCACCATGTTACAGGTACTGGGCGATCGCCAGATCGTCACGGCCCGTGAATTGACGAAAACCTTTGAAACGATCCATTCATTGCCATTATCCGAGATGCTGGTTTGGTTACAGGAAGATGAAAATCGCACGCGTGGTGAATTTGTCCTGATGGTGGCTGGGAAAACCGACACCCAAGAAGAATTACCAGCAGAAGCAACCCGTACGCTGTTGTTGTTACAGAAAGAACTTCCGCTGAAAAAAGCGGCGGCATTAACGGCTGAGATCTACGGGCTGAAGAAAAATGCACTGTATGCCTGGGGGCTGGAGCAACAGAAATCTGAGAGATAGTTTGCGGTTCATAGGGTTCGCCCCTATAATGCGCGCGGGGTTGGCCGGGCAGTCGCCGTTTTGTCGTTGTACCTTCGGGTAGACGGACAGAAGGGAGGAAAGTCCGGGCTCCACAGGGCAGGGTGCCAGGTAACGCCTGGGAGGCGAGAGCCTACGACTAGTGCAACAGAGAGCAAACCGCCGATGGCCCGTAAGGGATCAGGTAAGGGTGAAAGGGTGCGGTAAGAGCGCACCGCGCGACTGGTAACAGTTCGTGGCACGGTAAACTCCACCCGGAGCAAGACCAAATAGGTTCCCTTGGTGCGGCCCGCATCGGGAACGGGTAGGTTGCTTGAGCCTGCGAGCGATTTCAGGCCTAGAGGAATGATTGCCACCGCGCAAGCGG
>QKFI01000398.1 GCA_003251455.1 Tolumonas sp. | reverse complement strand
GAATATCGTTTATTCATTGTCCGCATATCCTTTCGGGAAAATGTCTGATCGAATGAGCCGTTATCGTTTGTTAACCGGAGGAATGATCAGTTTAATTGTTGCCGATCTATTACTTGCCGTTGATGGTCACTGGACCATCTTCTTTATAGGGATCGCTTTCTGGGGCCTACACATGGGCATGACCCAAGGTATCCTTTCCGCGCTCATTGCTGATACCGCACCTGAAGAATTACGCGGTACAGCCTTTGGCTTTTTCAATCTAGTCAGTGGAATTGCAATGCTTCTGGCAAGTATCATTGCTGGTTTGCTCTGGGATTTTGTCGGCGCATCCAGCACTTTTATGGCGGGCGCTGTATTCAGTTTATTGACATTGATTCTTCTTTATTCGAGAAAACAACCGACAACATAGTTCATCATGACGAATGTTCATTCGCATTTGATAAAAAATCTCGGTCCCTCTAACTGAAATCAATTAAACACATAAAAAAACGCTGTCTTATGAAATGAGAAGGGTATGATTTACAAGTAATTTAAGAAAACCACGGGAGACGTTTTGAAATCGCCACACCTTGAATCACTGTCCCGTCCGCACCAATGGATCTTGCTTATCTTCATTTCTGGCCTGCTTTCCTGGCTATTTATCAAGATCCATATGCCCGGCGCATTATTACTTGGGCCAATGCTCGGTGGTATCATATTCAGCATGAACGGTGGTTGTTTACAAATATCAAGACGTCTTTTTTTTGCAGCTCAGGCCATCATCGGTTGTCTGGTTGCACAATCTATCTCAGGCAATATCTTCCATACCTTTTCACAACACTGGCTACTATTTATCTGCATCGTCTTCTCGACCATGATTGCCAGCACCGGCATGGGTTGGTTGATGGGAAAATTTAAAGTGTTGCCGGGAACGACTGCAATTTGGGGTTCTTCCCCCGGCGCAGCTGCTGCGATGGTGCTCATGGCAGAGGAATATGGCGCAGATGCGAGATTGGTCGCTTTTATGCAATATCTGCGCGTCATTATCGTTGCCTCTGCAGCGTCAATCATTGCCCGATTCTGGGTTGATACCTCAGCAGTTTCAATAGCTGTTGATTGGTTTCCACCGATCTCATGGTCCTTAGTGGGGACACTTGCAATAGCCGCATCAGGTATTCTCCTTGCCCGCTTTTTAAAAATACCTTCTGGCGCGATGCTCGTCCCTATGTTGCTGGGAACTGTGATACAAATGAATGGCATCATGAATGTTGCATTACCTGAGTGGCTACTCGGTCTAGCCTATGCGGTCATGGGATGGCGGATCGGTTTAAGTTTTACACGTCAGGTACTTCAGCATGCATTACGCGCCCTTCCACAGATCACGCTTTCAATTATGCTGCTGATTTCATTTTGTGGAGCACTCGCCTGGTTATTGGCACATATGTTCAATTTAGATCCATTAACCGCATATCTGGCAACCAGCCCGGGCGGGATGGATTCGATTGCAATTATTGCAGCTGCCAGCCCGAACGTAGATATTGAATTCGTGATGTCATTACAAACTGTCCGCTTGTTTCTGGTTATTCTGACAGGCCCCCCATTAGCCCGATTCATCGCCAATAAAACCGCAAAAGTCTCCTCCAGTTCCTGCTAAGCTGATTTGAGTTCGTTGCGGGCATGTGATACTTTCGCCGCCCGCAAAAAATGAGGAATCACAGCATGTATGCAGGTCTGGACTTCGGGACATCAAATTCAGCAATCGGTATCTGGAAAGAGAATGAGCCAGTATTGCTGACATTAGATAATGGCAGCCGGTTCATTTCTTCGACGGTCTATGTCACGAAATCTGAACAGTTTCACGATCTGCGTCCTGCAGAACAAACCTTAGCACGCGCAATTGCAGGCAATAGCGAAAAGGTTTTCGGCAAAGATGCGATTAGTCAATTTTTGGCTGCACCGGATGAAGGATTTTTTATCAAATCGCCAAAATCCTTCTTGGGCGCACGTCTGAAACCACAACAACTCGCGACCTATGAACGCATCGTTTATCTGATGATGTCGAATATCAAGCGTCTGGCTGAAACTCAACTCCCCCAACCTATTGAACAAATTGTGATTGGCAAACCCGTCAAATTTCACGGCACTCAAGGTGAACAAGGTAATCAGCAAGCGTTGGGTGTATTGACTCGGGCGGCCACCGAAGCCGGATTCAAAGATATTGAATTCCAATTTGAACCGATCGCTGCAGCGCTTGACTATGAACGTACGCTGTCAGAAAACCTGACCGCACTCATTGTTGATATTGGCGGGGGTACAACCGACTGCTCCATGATCAAAGTCGGACCGGCATATCGTGAGCAAACAGATCGCAGCGCATCAATCCTTGGTTACTCCGGCGATCGCATCGGTGGGTTAGACTTGGATATTCGCTTGGCTTACCGTCAGTTAACGCCACTCCTCGGTAAAGATGAATTGTTGAAAACCGGTTTGCCTACGCCAGCCATGTTGTTCTGGAATGCTGTTTGTATTAACAATGTGGATGCACAGACAACGTTTTATTCTGCAGCAACCGGACGCGATCTGGAAAAGTTATTACGTGATGCAACAACTGATTCATTGCTTGATCGTTTACAAGTTGTTTATGAAGAAATGCTGAGTTACCACCTGAGTCAAAGTGCTGAAGGTGCAAAAATTGCTTTGTCATCTGTAGAGAACACTGAAATTCAGATGGATTATCTGGAGCGCGGTCTAACAACAAACATTGATAGAGAGCAATTTAAAGAGTCGATTGATCAGGAACTCACAAAATTTATCTCCCTGATGAAAGAAGTCGAAACTCAAGCGCAAGTTTTACCCGATGTGATTTACGTGACGGGCGGAACTGCCCGTTCGCCGGTGGTTGACGCCTGTATCCGTAATGCATACCCAGATGCGAGAATTGTGTTTGGGGATTTGTTCGGCAGTGTTGGGGCGGGTTTAACAACCTGGGCACACCGAATTTTCGGTTAAAGAAAAGCGCTACAACCTGAGGGTTTGTAGCGCTTTTTATTACAATGAGACTGTTACTCTGGCTGATTATGATTAATATTGTGTTACATGAATGTCATGCATTTCCGGGTGATACACTGAATCAGCCGAGAATTTGAAATCAACAGACTCACCTGCTTTTACACCTTGCGCAATTGTTGAACCATCCACTGTGTAACTCATGGTACGAACTGGCCA
>QKFI01000138.1 GCA_003251455.1 Tolumonas sp. | reverse complement strand
AGGAGAAAGGAATGGATACAAAAGTAATTGCTCAGCAGATATGGCAGGCTGTCGGAGGTAAGGATAATGTCGAATCTCTCGTCTACTGCGCCACTCGATTACGGTTTGTGTTGAATGACGACACGCTTGTCGATGAATCATCATTAACGGCAATCCGCGAAGTAACGGGTACCTTCAGAACTAGCGGTCAGTATCAAATTATTCTTGGTTTAGGAACAGTGAGATCAATCTATGAAGCGCTGCATCCCTTGCTGGATGCAAAAGACGAAACATCTTCAGAGACGCTGAATCCGGTTCAGAAAGCCATGAAAGTCTTATCTGGTCTTGTTGGGAAAGAATAACCCCGGCTCATGCTTAAAGCCCATGCCGCAGCGTGGGCTTTAATAAATCAGATGACGTTTCATTTCCAGATATTGATGTATCATCGATAGAATATCTTGAGTATGTTCATCTTCAGACTTTTCACGCATCAGATAAACACCAATCGTACCTTTGGTGTATTCCTCTGACATTTGGATTGGCTTCAAACCAAACTGAGCAAAATAACCAGCCATTGATCCTGGAAATGGTAGTAATCCGTTTGTACTTTTAGCCAGATCAACGCAAGTAATCATGGAGTTACTGCGATAAAGAATTTTTTCTGTCAGATGGAGTTTGATCCGTTCTTGTTTTTTTGGTTGATAGTCTTCAACAACGTGAGCATAGCGCATTTCATCTGGCGTAATTTCAATCGTGGGAAAATCAGCTAAATCTTTGATCGTGCAATTTTTCAACACCAGTGGATGCCCAGGACGAACAAAAACACGATCGGTTGAAATAAATAATGGAATAAATTGAACCCCGGCATTCTTATTTAATCCGTGTATTTCATGACCGATGAATAAATCCAGATCGCCACTCAGTAGTAAATCCATTTGTCGCAAGTGGTTACCAACATCAATATGAATATTCGCTGCCGGATGTTGCACCCGATATGCATCGATTAACTCTCTGACAAAAAGATACCACCAAGCATGACCAGTCCCAATCTTAAGCTCCCGTTCATGACGTTCTTTTAAGAGTTCCATTTTGATGAGCGTATTATCGTAGATCCTTCGCATGATCCTAGTTTGTTCCAGCAAAACCTCGCCATATTCTGTCAATTTGATGCCATTCGACGTTCTAACAAATAACCGAACATCTAGTGATTCCTCCAGCTTTTTCATGTTATGCGTCAAAGTCGGTTGACTGAGGCAGAGTTTTTTCGCCGCATGGCTCACATTTCTTAACGTAGCGACTTCGAGGAATTGCTGCAAAATTTTATCCATGATCACTCTCCGCACGAATGATATAGATTAATTCTATATCGCAGGCCAAATATTGCATTTCTTTTTAGTCTTATCAATGACTACTCTTTCCTCGTCTGAACATCTTTGCCGCTCTGATACAGGACGTTGAAGCGGGTCACTTATAACAATGATGAGGTTAGTATGAAAAAACACAGCCTGGGTATTATCGCTACTTTAGTCGCCGGCGCACTGAATACGGCGCATGCTGATACGCTGAAAATGGAATGCGCAAGCAGCAGTACCGGTAAAACTTATTGTGATTACATCAAAGCCCGTTTCGAAAAAGAAACAAACAACACATTGGAGTTTGTGCAGTTACCACCTGCATCAGATGAAAAATTAGGTTTATTCCAGCAAATCTTTGCAGCGAGAGACAGCAAAGCGGTCGATGTATTTCAGGCTGATACAGTTTGGTTGGGCGTACTGGATAAACATTTGTTAGACCTGACTGACAAAGTAAAAGATCTGCAACCTCAGTTCTTCCAATCAGCCTGGAATAACGATGTCGTAAACGGCAAGGTAAAAGCTATCCCGGCTTTTCTAGATGCTGGGGCCATGTATTACCGCAAAGACTTATTAGAAAAATACGGCGAGCAGCCACCTAAAACCTGGGAAGAACTAACGCGCATTGCAGAAAAAATTCAGAAAGGCGAACGTGAAGCCGGAAAGAAAAATTTCTGGGGATATGTATTCCAGGGTAAAGCATATGAAGGTATGACTTGTGATGCGCTGGAATGGATTGCTTCTTATAACGGCGGTACCTTTGTCGATAAAGATGGCAATATCACAGTAAATAACCCGCAAGCAGCCAAAGCGCTGAATACTGCCGCTGGCTGGATCGGAACTATTTCTCCGAAAGGGGTGCTGGGTTATATGGAAGAAGAATCCCGCGCTGTATTCCAAAACGGCGATGCTGCTTTCATGCGTAACTGGCCCTATGCATATATTCTTGCCCAAGACCCTACCAGCCCAGTCAAAGGTAAAGTTGGGGTAATTCCTGTACCGAAAGGTGGAGAAGAAGGTCAACATGCTGCCACTTTGGGTGGCTGGCAATGGGCTGTCAGTGCTTACACCCAACATCCAGATGCTGCGATCCAGTTGATTCGTATTCTAACCGATGCTGAATCACAGAAAATGCAATTCAAATTCTTAGGTGTTGCTCCTTCTCGACTGGATGTCTATGAAGATCCCGAAGTAAAAGCTGCAGCACCTTACCTGTCTGAATTCAAAGATGTATTTGCCACAGCGGTTCCCCGCCCTGCAGGGGAAACAAAATCACAGTTCCCGAAAGTGTCAAAAGCGGTATTCAACGCTGCTTATGATGTTCTGAGTGGCAGCACTACAGGTGAAAAAGCAGTCGCAGACCTGGAAAGCAAACTAAAACGCATCAAGGGTAAAGCGTGGAAGTAAGTATGAATGTGTTGCTCCGATAAGGAGCAACACTGTTTGTTCAGCTTTCGCCACAAGGAGTAAACATTGATGAACCATCATTCTGAGTCATTGTCTTCCAAAGGAAGTTCAGAGAAGGCAAATCTGCAAAACGAAATTATTTCCCGAAAAAACAAACGAAGCCTACAACAGCGTCGTAGTCGTGCGGCCTGGGTTTTGGTTGCACCAGCACTGATCTTATTAGCTTCTGTTGCTGGTTGGCCTTTGTTGAGAACTCTCTTTTACAGCTTTACTGACGCCGCGTTAGATACACCGGATGAATACAACTTAGTGGGATTTGATAACTATTTATCTTGGGTTGACGGCGAAAGCTTCGGTGTATTGGCCGATCCCTTATGGTGGAAAGCGGTCATGAACACGCTCTGGTTTACCGGTGTTTCTGTGTCCTTTGAATTGTTCTTTGGCATGTTACTGGCGCTCCTGATGAATCAGAAGTTTCGCGGACAAGGTCTGGTGCGTGCCGCGATTCTGGTGCCGTGGGCAATTCCAACGATTGTGACTGCCAAAATGTGGGGCTGGATGTTCCATGACCAATACGGGGTCATCAATGATTTGCTCTCACGGTTGGGAATTATCCATGAGCCACTGGCTTGGATTGCTGAACCGACATTGTCGATGTGGGCCGTTGTATTCGCTGACGTATGGAAAACCGTTCCATTCATGGCGCTGATGTTACTGGCTGCATTGCAAATGATCTCCGCTGACCTCTATGAAGCAGCTCGAGTTGATGGTGCCACAGCCTGGCAGCGCTTCACCCGTATCACGCTCCCTTTAATCATGCCAGCCATGATCGTGGCGCTGATTTTCCGTGTGATGGATGCATTACGAGTGTTCGACCTGATTTATGTGCTCACTTCAAATAGCGAAGCCACTATCTCCATTTCAGGATATGCCCGTGAACAGATGGTCTCCTATCAGGAAATGGGCTCCGGTTCAGCCGCTTCCGTGCTGGTATTCATGATGGTTGCTGGTATCGCAGCCTGCTTCCTCTACATCGGCCGAATGAATGACGAAGGCAAGGAGAACAAATAATGAAATTAACCCGTCGCCAAAGCCACTTGGCTCACCAAACTCTGATTTATTCTGCGGCAGCGCTGGTCAGTGTGATTTGTGTCTTCCCGTTCTATAACGCGATTCTAACCTCGCTGCGTACCGGCCAGGAACTGTTCCTGACCAATTACTTGCCAACATCGTTCCACTGGGAGAACTATGTCAACGCACTGATGGTTAACGGTGTAGCCCGTAGTCTGTTGAACTCGTTCATCGTGGCAACTGTTACTGTTGGCATCTGCCTGCTGGTCTCAATTACCGCAGCCTTTGCCTTGGCTCGAATCAAATTCAGAGGTCGAAAATACATTCTGTTCACCATCCTGTGCGTCTCTATGTTCCCACAGGTGGCCGTGTTATCTGGGATGTTTGAACTGGTTCGCTTCCTTGGTTTGTACGATTCTCTGGGAGCATTAATCCTCTCTTACACGACTTTCTCACTGCCTTTCACTGTATGGGTGCTGACGACTTTCATGAAGTCACTGCCTGTAGAGCTTGAAGAAGCCGCCATCGTGGATGGAGCCAGTCTTTGGGTCATCATCAGCCGCATCTTTGCTCCAATTATGGGACCGTCTCTGGTCACCACGGGTCTTCTGGCCTTCATCGGTGCCTGGAATGAATTCATGTTCGCACTGACGTTTATCATCTCAAACGAGCAGCGCACTGTGCCAGTCGCGATCGGCATGCTACAGGGCGCCTCTCAGTTTGAACTGCCTTGGGGCAACATTATGGCAGCCTCAGTGGTAGTCACACTGCCAATTATTGTGATGGTAGCATCGTCAGCGGTCTGACCAGTGGTGCCGTAAAAGGGTAATGCCGTAATTTCACCTTCAAATAGGAGTAAACAGAATGAGTACAAAAATCGTCCTTATTGGTGCGGGCAGTGCGCAGTTTGGTTACGGCACGCTGGGTGACATCTTTCAAAGTAGCACTCTGGCTGGCAGTGAAATTGTATTGCACGACATCAACCCGACAGCATTAGCGGCCACTGAACAGACGGCAAAGAAATTTATTGCAGAGCAGGACCTACCCTTCACTATCAGTGCAACGACGGATCGAAAAACAGCATTGAAAGGTGCTCAGTTCATCATGATTTCTATTGAAGTCGGTGATCGTTTCGCGCTGTGGGATATGGATTGGAATCTGCCCCAACAATATGGCATTCAGCAGGTTTATGGCGAAAATGGTGGCCCTGGTGGTTTATTCCATTCACTGCGTATTATTCCTCCAATTCTGGCCATCTGTGAAGATATCGCGGAGATCTGTCCTGACGCGTGGATCTTCAACTACTCAAATCCAATGAGCCGGATCTGTACCACCGTCAACCGCAAGTTTCCGCAGTTAAACTTTGTTGGTATGTGCCATGAAATTGCCTCTTTGGAACGCTATCTGCCGGAAATTCTGAGCACCCCATTCAGTAATCTGGAACTGCGTGCCGGTGGTCTGAACCATTTCAGTGTGCTGCTCAATGCTCGTTACCGTGACAGCGGGAAAGACGCTTACGCAGATGTTCGCGCGAAAGCCCCTGCTTATTTTGAAAAGCTACCGGGATTTAGCGACATTCTGGCCTACACACAAAAACACGGCAAATTGATTGAAACCGAAGGTGCCACAGAACGAGATTCACTGGGCGGAATTGACAGTGCTTATCCATGGGCTGATCGCACGTTGTTCAAAGAAATTCTAGCAAAATTCAACTATATGCCAATCACGGGCGATAGCCATTTTGGCGAATACATTAGCTGGGCCTACGACGTCAGTGATCATCGAGGAATCCTGGATTTCTATACCTTCTATCGCAATGGTCATGTCGAGCCAGTCATCGAGATGAAGCTAAAAGAACGCGTTGTGCCAATCATTGAAGGCATTCTGACGAACGCTGGTTATGAAGAGGCAGCCGTCAACATCCCGAATAAAGGTTTTATCAAGCAACTACCTGAGTTTATCGCAGTTGAAGTACCGGCAATCATCGACAGCAAAGGTGTACACGGTATTGAACTCGATGTACCTGCGGGTATTGCCGGTCTGTTATCCAATCAGATTGCTGTACACGATCTGACAGCGGAAGCCGTTCTGAATCAATCCCGTGAATTGGTTGTACAAGCATTGTTGGTTGATTCCGTGAACAACAAGTGCCGCAGCATACCTGAACTGGTGGATCTGATGATCGCTCGCCAGAGCCCTTACCTCGATTACCTGAAATAACTTTTATGATGAATGGCGTCCCAATAGGGACGCTCTCTAAACAGGATATAAAACCATGTCACATTTAAGATTAGAGAAATTAAACAAGCGTTATAGTGAACATGCTCAGGTCATCAAATCGCTTGACCTGCAGGTAAACAGTGGCGAATTTATCGTCATTGTTGGTCCATCCGGCTGCGGTAAATCAACCCTACTTCGAATGATTGCCGGTCTGGAAGATATCTCTGCCGGCAGCATGTTTATTGATGGCACCTATGTAAACGATGATACCCCTTCTGAACGCGGTATCGGCATGGTGTTCCAGTCTTATGCACTTTATCCGCATATGAGTGTCTATCAAAACATGGCTTTTGGTCTGGAACTGGCTGGTAAATCAAAAGAAGAAATCGACGCGAAAGTACAAAACAGCGCACGTATTCTGCAGTTAGAGTCTTTGTTACAACGTCGTCCGAAAGATCTCTCCGGTGGTCAGCGTCAACGAGTTGCTATTGGTCGCGCGATTGCTCGTGAACCTAAACTGTTCCTGTTTGATGAACCCCTGTCAAACTTAGACGCAGCACTACGTGTACAGATGCGAATGGAAATTGCCAATCTGCATAAACGTTTGGGCTCAACCATCATCTATGTAACCCACGATCAGGTGGAAGCAATGACGCTGGCTGACCGCATTGTGGTTCTCAACAAAGGTAACATCGAGCAAGTCGGAACCCCACTGGAGTTGTATGACCATCCAGCCAATGAGTTTGTCGCGCAGTTTATCGGCTCGCCAAAAATGAATTTAATCCCTGCTACGCTGATTCAGTCCGGTGAAACAGAAAGTGTCGTGAAACTGGATAACGGCAAACAGCTAGTCCTGCCTGTCAGCACCCCGCGTCATGCTGAAGGCATGAGTGTCAATTTAGGTATTCGCCCAGAACATATTCTGTGGGGCAATGTTCAGGAATCCCAATATCAGGCCAACGTCATGTTTGTTGAACACATGGGGAACGAAACGTATCTCTATCTCGACAATGGTAATGCCAGTGAGCCATGGGTGGTTCGCAATTCCGAACGATCACCGATGACAGCGGGTCAGACAGTTGGAGTGCAATTACCAGCAGAACATTGCTACCTGTTCGATGGTGATGGTCAGGCATTTCAGCGCCTTATTCAGAAATCTAACAAACATTAATTCGTAGGAAAGTTGCAGCGGTCGTCGTCGCAGCTTGTTTCCCATAAATAAAAGGTTATGCACGATGGAAAGTAACGTATCAGCGAATAAATGGTGGCACAATGCAGTGGTCTATCAGATCTATCCGCGTAGTTTTATGGATGCCAATAACGATGGCATCGGTGATCTAACGGGTATTATCAGCAAGCTGGATTACCTTCAACAGCTCGGTATCAATATCATCTGGTTATCCCCGGTTTACAAATCACCGATGGATGATAATGGCTACGACATTTCAGATTATCAGGATATTGCCCCTGAATTCGGCACACTCGAAGAAATGGAGCAACTGATTCGCGAAGCCAAAAAACGCGATATTCATATTGTGATGGATTTAGTCGTCAATCACACCTCTGATGAGCATCCCTGGTTTATAGAGGCCAGAAAATCCAAAAACAACCCCTATCGTGACTATTACATTTGGCGAGAACCGCAAGCAGACGGTTCTGTTCCCAATGACTTTCATTCCTATTTCGGTGGTAGTGGATGGGAATTTGACCCGCAAACAGGTGAATACTATTTCCATCAGTTCTCCAAAAAGCAGCCTGATCTGAATTGGGAAAATCCCAAAGTTCAGGAAGAAATCCACCAAATGATGAACTGGTGGCTGGATAAAGGGATCGGGGGTTTCCGGATGGATGTGATTGACTTGATTGGAAAGCAGGTTGATGACAAAGTCATGGCAAATGGCCCCAAACTTCATGACTTAATAAAAGCTATGAATCAAGCCACATTTGGTCCAAGAAACCTATTAACTGTAGGGGAAACCTGGAGTGCAACGCCTGAAATTGCGAAATTATATTCCGCAACCGATCGCAACGAACTGTCGATGATCTTCCAGTTCGAACATATCACGATGAATTGGCACCCACAGGAAGGGAAATGGCAGCCATTACCATTTGATTTAGTCAAATTTAAGCAAATTATTTCCAAATGGCAGACCGCCCTCGCCCATGAAGGCTGGAATTCTTTGTTCTGGAATAATCACGATTTACCGCGTGCCGTTTCAAAATATGGCGATGCCGGCATATTTCGAGTTCAATCTGCGAAGATGTTAGCGACAACATTACATTTCCTCAAAGGCACCCCTTACGTCTATCAGGGTGAGGAAATCGGCATGACCAATGTACGTTTCGACTCAATCGATGATTATAAGGATATTGAATCATTGAATCTGTATCACGAACGTATTGCCGCTGGCGTTCCTCATGACCAAATGATGGAAGGTATTTATGAGAATGGCCGAGACAACGCCCGAACCCCCATGCAATGGGATACATCAGAATATGGAGGCTTCAGCAACCATCAACCATGGCTGAAGGTAAATCCTAACTATACTGAGATCAATGCAAATGCAGCATTACAGGAACCTGATTCTGTTTTCTATCATTATCAGCACTTGATTCGTCTGCGAAAAGAATTGCCAATCATGGTTTATGGTGATTTTGAATGTCTGTTACCAGAAGATCCAAATACTTTTATTTATACACGCACATTCCAGAATCAGAAAATCATCGTACTAAGCAATTTCGCAGCCGAAAAAAGTAAGGTATTGCTACCGGCCTCCATTCAAAACACATATGGACAATGCATTAGTTATAACTATTCACCACGGGCAGAGTTGAAGCATGAACTCACCCTAGAACCCTTCGAGTCGATTGCGATTTTAGTTCACGACAAATCATAAACGACTGCAAAAGGATATTAGATATGACAACACACATTACTGAACACTGGTGGAAAGAAGCCGTCGCTTATCAGATTTATCCTCGCAGTTTTTACGATTCCAACGGTGATGGTATCGGCGATTTAAATGGCATTGTTGAGAAACTTGATTATCTCAAAGAGCTCGGCATTGATGTGATCTGGATTTGTCCGATGTATAAATCGCCAAATGATGATAATGGCTATGACATCAGTGATTATCAGGACATCATGGATGAATTCGGCACGATGCAGGATTTTGACCGCTTACTCAAAGAGGTCCACCGTCGTGACATGCGCCTGATTCTTGATTTAGTTGTAAACCATACCAGTGATGAGCATCCCTGGTTTGTTGAGTCCAGATCGTCTAAAGATAATCCTAAACGTGATTGGTACATTTGGCGTGATGGCAAGAATGGTGAAGAACCAAATAACTGGGAAAGCATCTTCAAGGGTTCTGCATGGCAGTATGATGAAAAGACAGAACAGTATTTTTTGCATCTCTTTTCAACACGCCAGCCAGACCTGAATTGGGAAAACCAGGAAGTACGAACCGCCGTTTACACCATGATCAACTGGTGGCTTCAAAAAGGAATTGATGGCTTCCGGATCGATGCAATCAGCCATATGAAAAAAGAACCGACATTCGCTGATATGCCAAATCCGGAGCATTTAAAATACGTTCCATCATTTGATAAACATCTCAATTACGACGGTATTCTTGAGTACCTCGATGATATGTGTAAAAACACCTTCAATCGGTATGACATTATGACTGTCGGTGAAGCGAATGGCGTCAATGCTTATCAGGCTGATGAATGGGTAAGTGAACATCAGCAACGCCTGAACATGATATTTCAGTTCGAACATGTGAAACTTTGGGAAGGAGACCCCCGAAGCCCGCTTGATGTTTGTGCATTAAAAACAATTCTTTCCCGATGGCAGGATGCCTTACACGGAAAAGGCTGGAATGCGTTATATGTCGAAAACCATGACATTCCCCGAGTAATCAGTAAATGGGGAAATACATCTCGCTACTGGCGGGAAAGCGCGACCGCTATCGCCACGATGTATTTCCTGATGCAGGGCACACCATTCATCTATCAGGGACAGGAGATTGGCATGACCAATACTGTGTTCCAGAATATTAATGAGTTTGACGATGTCTGGTCTAGAAATCGATATGATGAAATGAAAAAAGAAGGTTTGTGTGAGGCTGATATTCTTGATTTGCTTGCAATAACCTCAAGAGATAATGCCCGAACACCAATGCAATGGAATGATACACAGAATGCTGGCTTCACTTCTGGAACCCCATGGATCAACCTCAATCCGAATTACAAAACGATCAATGTTGCGTCTCAGCTCAACCAACCAGATTCCGTTCTTAATTTTTACAAGAATCTGATCCGCCTAAGAAAGGCAGAACAGGCGCTGATTTACGGTCAATATGAATTAATACTGGAAGATCACCCTCAGATCTATGCCTACATCAGACAGTATCACGATCAGAGAATTGTCGTGATTTGTAATCTCAGTGACCATGATGCTGATTTTTTACATGACGATCTGCATCTGTATTACGATCGATTATTGCTGGCAAACTATGTTGTACATAATCACTCAATGATCAGAGATGTGATTATGCAACCTTATGAAATTCGGGTTTATCGCCTCTAGTTGAACTGCGAAAAATGAGCATAAAAAAAGCCGCTGTTTACAGCGGCTTTCTTATTTATATCAGATTAGTGATCCAGAATCTGACTCAGGAACTCTTTACCACGTTCAGATTGTGGATTATTGAAGAATTCTTCCGGAGTTCCTTCTTCTACGATCTGTCCTTTATCCATGAAAATTACACGATCCGCGACTTTGCGTGCGAAGTTCATTTCATGGGTAACGCACAACATGGTCATCCCTTCTTTTGCCAGTTCAACCATAACGTCCAGAACTTCACTCACCATTTCTGGGTCAAGTGCTGATGTTGGTTCGTCGAACAGCATAATTTCAGGGTTCATACATAAACTACGAGCAATCGCTACACGCTGTTGCTGACCACCAGATAACTGGCCTGGATATTTCAGTGCCTGATCTGGAATATGCACACGCTCCAGATATTTCATTGCAGTCGCTTCTGCTTCTTTACGAGGTACTTTACGAACCCACATTGGTGCAAGACAGCAGTTCTCCAGAACAGTCAAATGAGGGAACAAGTTAAAATGCTGGAACACCATACCGACTTCACGACGGACATGTTCAATATTTTTTAAGTCATTGGTCAAAGGCGTACCTTTAACAATGATATCCCCTTGCTGATGTTCTTCGAGACGATTGATACAGCGGATCATGGTTGATTTACCCGAACCAGAAGGACCGCAGATAACAATCTTTTCCCCTTTCTTCACACGTAAAGTAACGTTTCTGAGGACGTGGAATTCACCGTACCACTTATTTACATCATTTAAATCAACTACAATTTCGTTTTTGTCGATACTCATCAACATGTCCTCAGTTCTTATGACCTGTATGTAAACGTTTTTCCAGATGCAGGGAATAACGTGACATACCAAAACAGAATACCCAGAATACCAGCGCTACGAATACATAACCCTCGGTAGAAAAACCTAGCCACTTCGGATCAGCCAGACCTGCTTTTGTAACAGCTAACAAGTCAAACAAACCGATAATTGTAACCAGACTGGTATCTTTAAACAGTTCAATAAATGTATTCACTAATGATGGGATCGTGATCTTCAGTGCCTGCGGCATGATGATCAAACCCATTGATTTCCAGTAATTCAAACCAAGTGCTTTCGCTGCTTCATATTGTCCTTTCGGGATAGCCTGCAAACCACCACGAATAACCTCTGCAACATAAGCAGATTCAAACAGAATGATACCGATCATAGCACGTAAAAGCTTATCCATGTTCACATCACCTTGCAGGAACAACGGTAACATTACAGAAGCCATGAACAATACGGTAATCAACGGTACAGCACGCCAGAACTCAATGAAAACAATACTGAGGGAACGGATGATTGGCATCTCTGAGCGACGCCCCAGAGCCAGCAGGATACCTAATGGCAGTGCAGCAATCGTACCTACAATACCCAACAGCAGCGTTAGCATTAACCCACCCCATTTATTGGTATCAACGACTTCTAAGCCGAAAGCACCACCATAGAGCAGATAAAACACAATGAAAGGATAGATAACAAAGAAAAACAGTGAAAGATATGTTTTCTTTGGTGTTTTAGGATAAACCAGTGCTAAAACCTGAAGAGCAGTCAGGAGATAAACCCAATTGACTCGCCAGTATTCAGTTTGTGGATAAAATCCATAAATAAACAGGTTCAGACGATTGGTGATGAAAATCCAACATGCTCCGCCTGAAACACATTGTTCTTTTTTATCACCAAACCAATCAGAGTTAATAAACGCCCAATCAATCACATGCCAAATCTGAGGAACGGCTAGGTACAGGAGCACCAATGTGATGATGCCATTCACCCAATTCGAAAACAGATTACGGCGCATCCACCCAACAATCGTAGTCTGGCTTGCTGGTGCGGGTAAACTTGGTTGCTCACGATATACAATCATTATTAACGCTCCACCAATGCTTTTTTCGCGTTGTACATATTCATCAGCACAGATGTTGTCAGACTAATAGCAAGATAAACTGCCATCGTCATCGCAATGATTTCGACTGCCTGCCCGGTCTGGTTCAGCGTACTACCCATGAATATTGAAACTAAGTCTGGATAACCGATCGCTGTCGCCAGAGAAGAGTTTTTCACGAGGTTCAGATATTGGCTGGTGAGCGGCGGGATAATCACACGCATCGCTTGTGGAATAATGATAAAACGTAGCGTCAGACCATTTTTCAGCCCAAGAGAGTCAGCCGCTTCACGTTGCCCTTTTGATACAGACATAATGCCTGAGCGCACGATTTCGGCGATTGAGGCTGCAGTGAAGATTGTCAACGCAATGATCATGGCAAACAATTCAGGAATGATCCCGATCCCGCCCTGGAAGTTAAAGCCTTTCAGTGCTGGATAATCCAGATGCATTGGCATACCTGAAATCAGGTAAGCAACCAATGGCAAACCGATCAAGACTCCAATGCTCATCAGGAAAACAGGAGATTCTTGGCCTGTTAATTCCTTACGACGCTTGCCCCAGCGGCTGATATAGAAAATAGATGCCACAGCAATGACAAAAGCAATGACAACCACCGAAAACCCGGATTCAGGAACAGGTGCAGGAATATAGAGACCGCGAATGTTCAAGAATACAGATTCACCCAGCGACAAACTCTGTCTCGGACTTGGTAATGCGCGAAGCACGCAGATGTACCAGAAGAAAATTTGTAACAACAGAGGAATATTACGGAATATCTCGATATAAACAGCAGCGGCACGACTCAAAAGCCAGTTTTTCGATAAACGGGCGATACCTATTAAAAAACCTAAAACTGTTGCTAATACAATCCCAATGACAGATACCAATAACGTATTCAGCAAACCAATTAAGAAAGCTCGGGCATACGTGTCATTTTCAGTATACGAAATCAGTGTTTGTGCAATACCAAAGCTTGCACGGTTTCCAAGGAAGCCAAAACCAGTAGAGATCCCACGGGTTTCCATATTATGCAGGGCATTGCTAACAAAGTAGAACAGCATCCACCCGACTGCGGCCACTGCGAGCACCTGAAAAATAATCCCTCGAACTTTTGGATCATAAATCCAGCGCATCCCAGATGACTGACTTGAATTTGTTGAGTTTTCAGCAGACATGCTAAACGATAACTCCAGTAAAACGCTTGAAATTGGGCGGATGACTCCGCCCATGTCAGATTTATATGACTAAATTAACGAACTGGTGGTGCGTACATGAAACCACCTTTGTTCCACAGGCTGTTTTCCAGACGAGTAATTTTCAGAGGAGTGCTTGGGCCAACGTTGCGTTCGTAAACTTCGGCGTAGTTACCAACTTGCTTCACGATTTGGTAACCCCAGTCTTTCACTGCACCTAACGATGTGCCATCCGGAGCATCCAGACCTAACAGACGTTTCTGGTCAGGGCTACCGCTTTCTTTGATTGAATCAACGTTTTTGCTAGTAATACCTAACTCTTCAGCATCAAGCATAGCAAACACAGTCCATTTAACCAGCAGTTCCCATTGTTCATCACCTTGACGAACCATTGGGCCTAAAGGTTCTTTAGAGATAATTTCTGGCAGAACGTCTACGCTTTCTGGATCAGGAAGTTTAGATTTAGATGCATACAATGCAGATTTATCTGTAGTAAATACGTCACAACGGCCAGATTCAAAACCTTTAACAGTTTGATCGTTGTTATCAAATACAACAGGAGTGTATTTCAGGTTGTTTGCACTGAAATAGTCAGCCAGGTTCATTTCTGTTGTAGTACCGCCTTCAACACAAACTGTCGCGCCGTCTAACTCTTTTGCACTTTTCACACCCAGTGATTTTTTAACCAGGAAACCTTGACCATCGTAGTAAGTTACTGCGGTTGATTTCAGACCCAAAGTTGCATCACGAGTCAGAGTCCAGGTTGTATTACGTGACAGGACGTCAACTTCACCAGATTGCAGTGCGGTGAAACGTTCTTTACCACCCAGAGGAATATATTTAACTTTGCTAGCATCAGAAAAAACTGCTGCTGCCATTGCACGACAAACGTCAACGTCCATACCTTCCCAAACACCTTTCGCGTTTGGCGCAGAAAAACCTGGTAAGCCGTCGTTCACACCACAAGCGATGAAACCTTTTTTCTTAATAGCAGATAAAGTATCACCTGATGCGGCATACGCATTGTTGGCAAGTAAAAGGGCAACTGCTGAAGCTACTCCGGTTAAATATTTTAATTTTGACATATTTCTTCCCTGCTAAGTTGAATGACTAACTATTTTGATAAGTGCAATCACGCCTGACAGCACCCGCAAATACTAAGTAAGCAACTATCAGGCCAAGTTATAAATCGTAAAAATTCGCTTATTAGCTGAAACTTTATACAGCCAAGAGCTTGAAGCACCAAAGCAGTGCGCTTTTATGGTGCAACAAGATCAATATTTAAGAATCTAGGGGAATAAACGTAATTTCTGCCGACTTCATCAGCAAATTATAGAAGAAACATCCTAAAGAGATGAACCAAATAGATGCATGTTCTGCATTTCCGTATAAGTCACCCCACCTTTAAATATAAGCAACCAAAATATAGATAACTTATGAGATAAAATTTTGACAATTATCGATTCCGTCTATTTTTTCACCCCATTCAGGCCATACCTCTGCAGTATATTCTTTTCCCATAAAATGAAACTTCAAACGAAATGCATGCAGATAAACCCTGTCAGCTTGAGTTCCACCATAACGAGTATCACCGAGGATCGGTGCCCCCAGACTTTTGAGTGCAACTCTGATTTGATGTGTTTTGCCCGTCTTGGGATAAACGAAAAAAAGGCGGTGACTAGGCAACGCTAAATTTGTACTTTGGAAATACGTAATGGCCGGGTTTTCCATATCATGGGTTAATTTCCATGATCCATTGCGGCTTTTAGCCATACCGCCCTTGATCCAACCCTGTTTCTTTTTCGGTTTTTTATCACTGATAGCAAGATACAGCTTTTCAACTTCACGATTTGAAAAAGCAGTACTCAGCGTTTTATTTGCCAGCTCATTCTTTGCCAACAAAACGATTCCCGAGGTGACCTTATCCAACCGATGAACAGGAAATACCCGATGATTCAAATATTCACTTACCCTGCTTACTAAGCCGGGCACGCCATTATCATCATGCATATCAATACCGGGGAATTTATCAACGATGATGAAATCTTCTGTTTCCTGAAGAACCGAAAAACCTAGCGAAGTGTTTGTCATGGGGAATCCCATTAAATTTCAGGCATAAAAAAAGCGAGACCTTAGTCTCGCTTTATGAATTTGGCGGAGGGATAGGGATTTGAA
>QKFI01000283.1 GCA_003251455.1 Tolumonas sp. | reverse complement strand
TCACCAGTCCAACTCATTGATAACTTCTTTGAGTATCTCTATTCCGGCTTTTACTTTTTCTGCTGGTTGCGCGTAATTTAAGCGTATACATTCATATTGATGTTTCCACTGTTCATCTTCAATACCAGGGAAAAAGTAATGTCCAGGAACAATGATTAAACCTTTTTCTTTCAGTTTTTCATAAAGTTCTGCACTTTTTACGGGTAAATTTTCAAACCATAACCACAAGAATAAGGCACCTTCTGGCTTATGAATTCTCAGCTTCGGAGCAGGAATTGCATCTTGTAGCCATTGCACGGCCTGTTTTGCCTTGTCTTGATAGTAGGGTGCAATGATATTTTCACTATGATTCAAAATTTCGCCTGATTTTACCCAGTCCTGCATCAGAGAAGGACCAATTCCACTCGGCGCAAGATTGATAATACCTGCAATATTCGTGAGTGCGCGAATAATCGATTTGTTGGCAATGACGATCCCACAACGTAAACCCGGTAAGCCTAATTTAGATAGACTCATGCATAAGATGGTATTTTCATTCCAGAAAGGAGTGACATCTGAAAAGATGATGTGTGGAAATGGGGTACCATAAGCGTTATCGATGATTAATGGAATGTCCTTTTCTCGGGCGATTTCGTCTAACTTAATGATTTCCTCATCGGTTAATACATTTCCTGTCGGATTTGTCGGACGTGACACACAGATCATGCCGACATCATCACTAACAGTTAATGCATCAAAATCCACCCGATATTTAAATAAGCCATTATCCAGAAAATCGATATGCGGTTTGAATGCGATGAATTGATCTTCGGCTAGCCCACCATCTGCATAACCGATATATTCTGGCGCCAAAGGAAAAAGCACTTTCTTTTTCTTTCCATTCGCATATTCACCGGCTAATAAATTGAAAAGAGAAAAGAAGGCGCTTTGGCTACCATTACTTAAGGCAATATTATCGGCATCAATCGTCCAGCCATATTCCCGATTGAATAAATCAGCCAGCGCATGTCGGAAACCATCATGACCTTGTGGGCCATCATAGTTCAGCATTGCCGTTAATAAATGTCCATTATCGAGCTGTTTTTGTGTTTCTTGCTGAAACAACTCAACCATTTCAGGAATAGCGGCTGGATTACCACCACCCAACATGATCGCGTTCGGGTTTTTTAGGCCTTCGTTTAAATCAGCCATCAATTCGCTGATACCAGAGAGTTTTGTGAATTTTTCACCGAATTGAGAAAATTGCATACGCGTAACCTTGAATCAGTTCTGTTTCACGTGGAACAAAAAAAAGTAAAAAATAAGGCCCGGAGAACCGGGCCTTATTCAAAAACTACAGCAACCGGTTATTGCTGCAATAACGAAATATCCGCCGCTTGCAGGAACAGGGCCTGGAGTTGCGCCAGTAAGGTGAGGCGATTCAGTTTCAACGCTTCGTCATCAGCCATAACCATAACCTTATCGAAGAACGCATCAACAGGATTTCGTAACGCAGCCAGTTCAGTTAAAGCTAACTGGTATTCACCATTAGCAAACAATGGTGCCAGTTTGGATGCCATTGCAGTCACTTGCTGTGATAAAACTTTTTCAGCGTCATCTTGCAGTAATGAAACGTCGACAGCTGATTTCAGTTCTCCATCAAACTTAGCCAGAATGTTACTGACACGTTTGTTGGCTGCTGCTAATGCCAGTGCTTCATCCAGTGTACGGAAATGATTCACCGCTTTAACGCGTGCATCAAAATCAGCAGGGCGGGTTGGACGACGGGCTAATACAGCCTGAATGACATCAACCGCAATACCTGATTCTTGATAAGATGCGCGGAAACGGCCCAGCATAAAATCAACCACATCATCAATGACTGATTTAGATGTCACTTTGCCGTCATAAAGTTGAGCTGCTTTGGTGACCAAATCGACCAGATCGAGGTTGAGGTCTTTCTCGACGATAATACGTAAAGTACCAATTGCCGCACGACGCAAAGCAAATGGGTCTTTATCGCCTTTTGGTGCTTGTCCAATGCCGAAAATACCTGCCAAGGTGTCAAGTTTATCAGCAATCGCAACTGCACATGCAACAAGACCATTTGGTAACGAATCGCCAGCAAAGCGAGGCATATACTGCTCATTCAATGCGATAGCTACATCTTCTGCTTCACCATCATGACGTGCGTAATGCATACCCATAACACCCTGAGTGTCAGTAAATTCCATGACCATGTTGGTCATCAGGTCGCATTTTGAGAGCAAACCAGCACGTGTCGCGTGTTCAACGTCAGCACCAATTTTTCCCGCAATAAACGCAGACAACTCAGCAATACGAACAGATTTGTCTTTCAGTGTACCGAGTTGCTGTTGGAACAATACGGTTTCAAGACTTTCCAGTCTTGCCGCCAGTGGCTGTTTCTTATCAGTATTAAAGAAGAATTCAGCATCTGACAGACGAGGGCGAACAACACGCTCGTTGCCTTTGATGATCTGCGATGGGTCTTTTGATTCGATGTTACTTACGAAAATAAAATTCGGCATTAATTTGCCGTTTTTATCGTAAACAGGGAAATATTTCTGGTCACCCTTCATGGTGTGCACCAGTGCTTCAGCCGGAACAGCCAGGAATTTTTCTTCAAATGTCGCAGTCAGGATAACCGGCCATTCAACCAGAGACGTCACTTCTTCAAGTAGTGCATCTTCAATATCCGCAATCCCACCGATTGCTTTTGCTGCTTCTTCAGCGCCTGCTTTAATGAAAGCTTTGCGAGCTTCATAGTCAGCTTGAACCTTACCTTTTTCCAACAATAGAGCAGGGTATTGATCTGCATGGGTGATTTCAAACTCAGCTTCACCCATGAAGCGGTGACCACGAATGGTTCGGCCAGATTGCAGACCCAATATTTCACCGGCAACAAGCTCGTCACCTAACAGCATACATAAGGTATGAACTGGACGGATAAACTGAGTTCGTTTTGCACCCCAACGCATTGGTTTTGGAATTGGTAAGCCCGACAGCGCAGTTGCAGCCATGGTCGGCAGTAATTCAACTGCAGACTGACCTTTTACATTCGCGCGATATACCAGCCATTCACCTTTATCAGTAACCAAGCGATCGGCTTGAGCGACTTCAATGCCATTGGACTTCGCCCAACCAGATGCTGCTGGTGTTGGGTTGCCATTTGCGTCAAAGGCAGCAGAAACAGCAGGACCGCGTTTTTCAACTTCTTTGTCAGCTTGTTTATCTGCTAAAGCTGATACTTTTAATGCGAGACGGCGCGGAGCAGCAAACCATTGTACGCCCTGATGTGATAAACCAGCTTTGTCCAGTTCAGCAGTAAAATTGTCGGCAAAAGCCTGCGCAAGTTTACGCAATGCTTTTGGTGGTAACTCTTCGGTACCGAGTTCAATCAAGAAATTTTCATTTGCCATTTGCATTACCCTTACGCTTATTTTGTCTGACACATTGGGAAGCCGAGGCGTTCACGCGCCGCATAGTAGGCTTCAGCAACGGCTTTAGACAGCGTACGAATACGCAGAATGTAACGTTGGCGCTCTGTCACAGAGATAGCGTGGCGAGCATCCAGCAGGTTAAACGCATGCGCTGCTTTTAGAATCCGCTCATAAGCAGGCAGTGGTAATGGCAGTTCCAAACCTAACAAATGCAGACATTCTTTTTCGCACTGTTCAAATAGTTGGAATAAGAATGGAACATCTGCATGTTCGAAGTTGTAAGCGGATTGTTCCACTTCGTTTTGGTGGAATACGTCACGATAAGTCACTTTACCTAACGGACCATCAGCCCACACCAAATCATACAAGCTATCAACGCCCTGAATGTACATCGCCAGACGTTCAAGACCGTAGGTGATTTCCCCGGTAACAGGAGAACATTCCAAGCCACCTACTTGCTGGAAGTAAGTAAACTGGGTGACTTCCATCCCATTCAGCCAAACTTCCCATCCCAGACCCCAAGCACCCAGAGTTGGGTTTTCCCAGTTGTCTTCGACAAAACGAATGTCATGAGTCAGTGGGTCAAAACCTAATTCACGCAATGAACCCAGATATAATTCCTGAATATTGTCTGGAGATGGTTTTAACATCACTTGGAATTGATAATAGTGCTGCAAGCGGTTCGGGTTTTCACCGTAACGCCCATCGGTTGGTCGGCGTGATGGCTGAACATATGCGCTATTGATTGGTTCGGGACCAATAGCACGCAAAAAAGTCATTGGATGAGATGTACCAGCGCCCACTTCCATATCGAGCGGTTGCGAAATCACGCAACCCTGGCGGGCCCAGTAGTCTTGCAGGGATAAAATGAGTCCCTGAAATGTTTTGATATCAAATTTCTGCATGATAAATAATACGCTTGATTAGTCAGTGAGTACTGAGCGGATAAACTGAGGAAGTATAACCCTCTAAACGGCTGGAATATAGGCAAATTGCACCATTCACTTAGAAACAGCGGGGAAAACAGCCGTTTTTGTCCAAATCCTGCGTAAAATCAGAATATAGTCAACTGAAAATGAGACTGAATTGTTGCGGAGGTAGATGATGTCTGAACATGAATCATCGAAACGAGATCATCTTTCATATACCACAAAACCTGTGATTCCAGCAGAACCTGTATTCGCATTGCAACTGGATGGAAATGGGCATTATCACAAATTGCAACCAGGCCATCTTGTACCAGAAACAGCCTGTTGGCTGCATCTGGATTATTCAGTTGCAACATCACAGGAATGGATCCAAAAAACCAGTCTTTTACCTGATCTGGCACGTCAATCACTGCTGGGAGAAAGTACCCGGCCTAAACTGGTCAAAGTTAATGGTGGCCTGCTGCTGACCTTGCGAGGCATCAATCATAATCAAGGACAGCGGCCCGATCAGATGGTCGCAATTCGTTTTTATATTACTTCAGATTTAATTATTTCAACCCGCAGGCGTCGTGTGTATGCCGTCGAGCAAGTTGTCCGCGATCTGAGGCAAGGGCGAGGGCCGGATAATTGCGCTGACTGGCTGGTAGATGTTTGTGAGAATCTGGCAGAGCAGGCTGGTGATTTTATTGATGAATTAATGGAGCGGATTGTCCGACTGGAAGATTTGATTCTTGGAGAGGGGTTACTGGAACGAAAAGAGTTGATGAATATCAGGCGACAATTAATCGTTTTAAGGCGTTATTTAGCCCCACAACGGGATGTGTTTAGCCGATTGGCTAACGAAAAAATTGTATGGCTAGATGCGGATGACCAACGACATTTGCAGGATATCGCTGATCGAGTGGGTCGTTGGCTTGATGACTTAGACGCCAGTATTGCAAGAACTTCGTTACTTGCTGATGAAATGAATACCCAGATGACCGAGGCAATGAATAAGCGAACATACATTATGTCGATCTTTGCCTTAGTCTTTTTACCCTTGTCATTTTTGACCGGTCTAATGGGGGTTAATTTGGGGGGGATTCCTGGTGCTGATTCTCATTGGGGATTTCTTGGTTTTTGTCTACTTTTAGGGCTTAGTACGTTTGCTATTTTTATTTGGCTAAAATTAAAAAAATGGCTGTAGTCTATTCTTTATGCAATTATCGCATAAACAAAGCCAAACTATTTAGTTCAACTAAGGCTTCACATGCGGCAAGTTAAGGTGAGTAATGTGTTTGTTGTGCCTTGGGCATGTGAGAACAATAGAAATATGGATCAGATTTTATTAGTACCAGGACTGTTCGATAGTGGTCCACAACACTGGCAAACGTTATGGCATCAACAACATCCGGAATGGCAACGAATCCAGCATGATGACTGGACAGAGCCAGATTTAGACCGCTGGGTTGGTGCTGTTAACCAGTTACTGGCGTCGTCTACACAACCGTTAACACTCGTCGCGCATTCATTTGGTTGCTTAGCCAGTCTTTATGCATCACAGACCTATCCAGAGAAAGTTAAATCACTGTTTCTGGTTGCGCCAGCCGATCCGGAATTAGTTGGGCTGCCGGCATCGCTTATGCAGTTTCAGTCTAAAGTGCCGGGACGAATTATTGCCAGTTCGAATGATCACTGGATGGCACTTGATCGCGTGATGTACTGGGCTGCTCAATGGCGATTCCCGGTTTCCGTATTAGGTCCGTTAGGGCATATCAATTCAGACTCTGGGTTTGGTGATTGGCCTGAAGGTTATGACCTACTCAAGTCGCATCTGACTAAAAATAGATAAAACAGGTTCAAGATGATTTCATCATCCCGATAAGCGGTGTATAAGCATCTGAGCAATAATAAATGAGAACCGAAGATTGAGAGGGTAAAAGATTGAATTTTCAACAGCTTAAAATTATTCGAGAAGCAGCCCGCTGTCATTTCAATCTGACAGAGGTCGCGAATACGCTTTATACCTCTCAGTCTGGCGTCAGTCGTCATATTAAAGAATTGGAAGATGAACTGGGTGTCGAATTGTTTGTCCGCCGAGGGAAACGTCTGTTAGGGATGACCGAGCCTGGCAAGTCATTATTAACGATGGCTGAGCGTATCCTGACGGAAGCAAACAATATTCGCCGCTTAGCGGATAATTTTGCCAATAGCGATAAAGGGCGTCTGCACGTGGCAACCACACACACGCAGGCCAGATATGCCTTACCCGGTATTATCAAAGAATTCAGAACCCAATATCCGCAAGTGCAATTGGTCTTACATCAGGGAAGTCCAAGTGAAATTGTTTCGATGTTACTCAGTGGTGAAACTGACATCGGACTTTCCAGTGAACTGGTTGCCGATTACGAAGATATTGCCGCATTTCCTTATTACAGCTGGCATCACGCAATTCTGGTTCCGCGCGGACATCCATTAACGGAGCTTCCAGAGGTATCTCTTGAGGATTTGAGTGCTTGGCCACTGGTTACTTACCAAAGTGGTCTCACGGGACGTAAAAAAATAGATGCGGCATTTGCACATGCAGGATTGAATCCGGACATTGTTTTAAGTGCTCAGGATTCTGATGTGATCAAAACCTATGTCGAATTGGGGATGGGGGTCGGTATTCTCGCGGATATGGCCATTGATAATGTGAAAGACAGTAGCCTGGTGCGTATTAATGCAGAACATCTATTCCCGGCAAACACGGCGTGGTTTGGTTTGAAAAAAGGGAAATTTCAACCCAACTTTGCTTGGCGTTTCCTGCAGATATGTAATCCTTCGCTGTCGATCAGCGATATTCAGGCACAAGTCTTTACAACCGGAGAAGTGCAGACTGCGCTGCATTATGAGATTTAAAAAAGGGCTGATTATTTCAGCCCTTTTTTTATCAGGTAGCGATAGGGTACAGTGGTTGTGTCGCTTTCTATCAAGGTATGATCCATAAAGCGACAGAAGCTAGGAATATCCCTTACTGTAGCTGGATCATCTGCTAAAACCAGCAAGATTTCTCCGTCTGCTAATGCTCTGACCGTTTTTCGAACCATCATGACTGGCTCTGGGCAACGCAAACCACAGGCATCCAGCGTTTGCTGAATTTGGTGATCGCTGGATATTGTCATAACTACTCCTCTATCTCGCGATCAAAGCATAACATTTAACGTTTGGCGGATAAAACTGCGCGTGCTAATTGATGTGCGATTGTATGGGGATCTGCATTTTTTTCATTGAAAAATGGTGTCAGAATATCGGCAAAAGCCTGTTTGACTCGTCCTGAATTTGCCATACCATCGGCACTCGGAACTAACTCATTTTTCTGAATCGCAGTGGTGAGTTCTTTGAGCGATTGTTGTGCACAAGCATCAAAATCATCAATTTTCTGATTTTTAAATACGGGAATAGAACCTTTCACTTTATTGAAAGCATGCTGGAAGCCATCCATCATGATCATCTGAACCAGATGATATTGGGCGGTTTCTTTCGTTGGATTCTTCGTATTAAACATGGCGATTGAGTCCACGTTATAACTAAACATACCGTCAGTACCAGGCGAGGGCAGACATAAAATATCCTTACCGGGTATTAAGTGTGCACCGGTGATCTCACCTTTCACCCAATCCCCCATAACCTGCATGGCAGCTTGTCCGTCCATGAGCAATTGACTCTGCTGATTCCATTTCAATCGACCGGTATTATCAGAGATATAAGGTCTGATTTGATGGAATATGTTCAGGATGTGTAACATGGTGTCGCTTTGTAATGCGGTCGGGTCTAAATCAATCATTGATTGACGGTAGAATTGTGACCCACCTTCACCCAGAACGATCAATTCAAACAAATTGCGCAGTTGCCATTCATCATTACCCATCGCAAGTGGTGTATAGCCTGCTTGCTTGATTTTATCCGCAACCTGCAGGAAATCTGTCCATGTGGTCGGTGGCGTAAGATTTAATTTGGCGAAAATTTTAGGATTGATCCATAACGCATTGGCTCGATGAATGCCGATCGGTGCAGCAACATAATGCCCATCATATTTTACACTTTGCAAAACGAACGATGGCAGAATATGTTCCCAGCCCTCTTGCTTGGCAATTTCATCCAGATTACGTAAAAAACCCAGACTGGCCCATTCTCTAAGCTCTGTACCCTTGAGATGCGCTGCATCTGGTGGTGAATCCGATAGTGCCCGGCTTTTCAACACCGTCATTGCGGAACCACCCCCGCCACCTGAAATAGCTGAATCACTCCATTCATTGCCCAAAGCTTGCCAGTAGCCTTTAAAAACGCCTGCAGCTTGAGCCTCACCACCGGATGTCCACCAATGTAAAACTTCGACCGAAGAGGCTGTTGCATTGAAAGATGCCAGCGACAACATGAGACTGGAAACAAAATAAGACCGGAAACTCATATTAATTCCTAGGTAAGGAAAGAATAGCCTGTAGACCACCCTGAGGCCGATTCTCTAACTCGAGATCGCCGCCATGTGCACGCGCAATACTTCGGGCAATACCTAAACCCAAGCCATTGCCGGTTCCATCATGGGAGAGGCGATAATAAGGTTCAAAGACTTTTTCTAATTGATGCTCGGGTAATCCCGGACCTTCATCAATGACATAGAGGTAGAGCATGTTTGTTTTACTGTTTTTTTCCAAATCATCCATGACAATGACGCGAGCTTGATCACCATATTTGATAGCATTATCAATCAGATTTGCAATACACCGCTTGAGTGCCAGTGGTTTACCACGATAAAGATGTCGACAATGTCCTTCTATGGTGACACGTGGTTCCAGCAGGTTATAGTCTTCAGCCATTTCACCTAGAAGACGGTTCATATCAATTGATTCGATATTTTCGTGGATATGCGTGTCTTTAACGGTTTGGAGTGCGCCTTTTACCATCATCTCCAAATCATCTAAGTCTTTATTAAATTTATCGATTTGTGTTTCGTCATCTAATAATTCAACACGCAACCTCAATCGGGTGATTGGTGTTTTCAAATCATGAGAGATAGAGCTGAATAATTTTTCCCGATCACCGATATAGCGCCGAATCCGTTGTTGCATGATATTGATTGCACGCGTTACTGCCACGATTTCGCTGGCACCTGCCTCTGGTAATGGCGGCTGGTCAATATCTTTCCCAAGACTCACGGCGGCAGCTGCCAAATGTCGAAGTGGTCGGGTTTGCCAACGAACAAGTGCAAAGGTGAATGGGAACAAAATAATGGTCAACAGAATAATAAATCGATATTGATGGGGGGCTGCCGTACCTTCATCTAATGTCATATAAGGCGCGGGTAATAAAGCTGCAAGATACAGCCAGTCGCCATTCTCAAGCTTGATTTGGGTGACCAGAATTGGCGGATTGATCGGTTCCATCAAGAGCGTATAACGCGACCAAGATGGCGGAATATCGGACAACAATGTGTCATTATTGAAAACATGCAAATCAGAGGGATAGGAAAAATCAGTTTTGATATCTAAATTTTGTCCCAGTTTTTCTGAAAGAGTGGCATTCACTTCTTGTAAGACAAGTTCCTTTTTCAGACTGTTTGGGATGCTTTTGAGATGGATTTCATCTTTATTTAAAGAAACAAAAAACCGACTTCCGCCCATATTCCGTAATTGATCCAATGCTATCAGACGATATTGCAAGGGAAGCGTCTTAAAAAAATTGACAGTAGCCGCCGCTGAATTGGCAAGATCCCGCGTTGCAGCGAGCATGCCGTCCATCTCTCTTTTTTCAATTTGTTGCATCCAGATACCTGAAATCAGGCTTTGTGCGAGAACAATGGCTAAGAGAAGCAGTAAGAGCATCCGCGATAACAGAGATCGCGGATAGAAAAGAGAGAAAAAGCGTATAAATACATCATTCATCGTACATTACATCAGCAATGAGCATATAACCGCTGCCACGGATAGTTTTGATGATTCGAGGACCTTTACC
>QKFI01000325.1 GCA_003251455.1 Tolumonas sp. | reverse complement strand
CTGCTCACCTAAAGGCGAAATATCATCATAAGAATAATGATGTCCACCCGTTGGCGTGTTCTTCCCTTTCACCGAGCCTTCATTACGGGCAATTTCATATTTGATCGCGCGATGCAGCAACAGATCCGGATATCGGCGGATCGGTGAAGTAAAATGTGCATATTGCGTTAATGCCAAACCAAAGTGGCCAATATTATCGGCAGAATACTGTGCCTGCTGCATTGAGCGTAACAGCATCGTGTTAATCAGTTCGACATCCGGCCGGTCCTGGACTTTCGCAGCCAAATCCGCGTAATCATGTGGTTCAGGTTCTAAACCGCCACCTAATTCCAACCCCAACTCACCGAGAAACTGTCGGAACGTATCCAGTTTCAATTCCCCCGGTTTATCATGCACACGGAACAAGGTTTCAGCTTTTTGCTTTTCGATAAATTTAGCAGCAGCAACGTTTGCCTGAATCATGCATTCTTCGATGAGCTTATGCGCATCGTTACGAATCAGTGGAACAATTCGTTCGATCTTACGTTGTGCATTAAAGATAAAGCGGGTTTCATCAGATTCAAATTCAACAGCACCACGCTGATGTCTTGCCTGACGGAGGGCATGATATAAGCGATGTAATTCCTCCAGATCACCAACTTGTGCTGCATATTGTTCCCGCAGTTTCGGGTCACCATCCAGAATCGCAGCGACTTTGGTGTACGTCATACGCGCATGGGAATTCATGACCGCTTCATAGAACTTATAACCGGATAATCGACCTGCATCCGAGATCGTCATTTCGCAGACCATACACAGGCGATCGACTTGAGGGTTCAGTGAACAAAGTCCGTTCGATAGCACCTCCGGTAACATCGGTACAACAAACTCTGGAAAATAAACCGAGTTCCCTCTGTTTTGTGCTTCATGATCCAACGCAGAACCCGGGCGAACATAATATGAAACGTCCGCAATTGCGACCCATAACCGCCAGCCGCCACTCCGTTTTCTTTCACAATAAACAGCATCATCAAAGTCCCGGGCATCTTCACCATCAATCGTAAGCAAAGGCAAAGTACGTAAATCAATACGGTTCGATTTTGCCTCTTCGGGAACTTGTTCTGATAATTTATCATGCGGGATGCCAAACTTCCGGATCGCAATATCGATTTCCATGCCGGGATCCATGTTATCGCCCAGCACTTCAATAATTTCACCAACAGAATTCAATCGTCGCGTTGGCCGTTGTGTCACCCGAACAACCACGATCTGACTCTGTCGTGCACCAAATGTTTTTTCTGCAGGGATCAGAATATCCTGCGTGATGCGATTATCATCCGGAACTACAAATCCAACACCATTCTCGACAAAATAGCGCCCGACTAAATCCATATCGCGCGATTGCAATAACCGGACTAAACGAGCTTCCTGACGACCACGCGCATCTAACTTCGTCGGTTGCACCAATACATAGTCGCCGTGCATCAAACTCGACATATCCCACTGAGTCAGGAACATATCATCGCCGCCGCTATCCGGGCGTAAAAAACCATAACCGTCTTTATGACCGATGACATAACCTTTGATCAGGTTGAGTTTATCCGGTAATGCATACGCTTTTGCCCGGGTAAATACCAACTGACCATCACGTTCCATCGCTCGTAAACGACGTCTTAAACCTTCAATTTCATCAACATCAGCAAGTTTGAGCGTCGTTTCCAATTCTTCCCGAGACATTGGCCGCCCATTTTTTTCAATCAACGATAAGATAAGCTCTCTGCTGGCAATTGGTTTTTCATATTTTCCGGCTTCGCGTTCTGCGAAAGGATCCTGATGGGACATAAATGAGCCTGCTTTTAATAATTATCAATTCTTTCTCGAGTATAGCGAAATCCATTGATTTTTGTCAGAAATCCGCCTATCCATCTAATATTGTTGTGCTATTTTAGATTTGGCATCGCACTCATCTGCCCGCAAACACATCCAAAACTCAATAAATGCAATCTCCAAGCAAAGTTAGGTTTCTGCAATCACAAACACACAACTTTATAAAGCCAACCAGTTAGATCGAAGCCCTGTCATACCGATGTCTTTGTAAGGCATGTACAGCACTGACTTAATTGCGTTTTACATAATTCCGCTAATTTCTGATAACGAGCCTTCAGCGGTGAACCGGGACGATGAATAAGTCCGATGACTCGTGTTGGTTCAGGATCATGGCAAGGCAAATAACAAACACCATCTCGAATACGATCCTGTGGTACCGCTAGTTTGGGTATTAACGTGATCCCAGCGCCTGCAGCCACCATATTTCGTAGCGTTTCAAGACTTGTCGCCCTGAAATGCGTATCTTCTCGAGCACCAGCAGCAAAACAAAATCCCAAAGCTTGTTCACGTAAGCAATGGCCATCTTCAAGCATCAGCAACTGTTGTCCAGATAACTCACTCATAGGAATGCTATCCCGTTTAGCCCAGGGATGATCTGCTGCAATCGCCAGATACATAGCTTCTTCACAAATTGGTACTTCAATAAATGACTGCGTTTCTTTGACTAAAGCGAGTAACGCGCAATCCAGCTCACCATTTTCAAGTTGATTCACTAACACACTGGTTTGCGCTTCATGCAAATAGATTTCTAAATCAGGAAACTCCTGACGGATCGCAGGAATAATATGAGGAAGTAAATAAGGACCAACGGTCGGAATCAGACCAATATGCAAAGGGCCAGACATTTCCTCAGTGTGTTGCTGTGCCATTTCACGCAATAATCGGGCCTCATCCAACACTTTTCGAGCCTGGGAAACCAACAACAGACCAGAGGCAGTAAATAAGACCTTACGGCTGGTTCTTTCCAGTAAGACAACACCTAGCTCATCTTCTAGCTTGCGGATCTGCCCGCTTAAAGTCGGCTGGCTAACATAACAAGCCTCTGCCGCCAGACGAAAATGCTGGTGTTCAGCGAGCGCCACCAGATATTCCAAATCCCTTAAGTTCATTATCCATTCCGATAGTTATTACCTATCGAAAAATATAATGATTCAATTAATAACTATCAATAAAAATAAAGGCCGGTAAATTTCTTCACCGGCCTTTTACAAAATCACCTAACTCATTAGCGATTAATGTAATTCAGGAAATCCTCTTCCAGTTGTCCATTAGAAACACAAACCGGAGTGATAGAAGGCGCGGGAATTTTATTACCATTACTTTCAATATAAGAAATGGTGGTGTTTCCCTTCAGATTCATCGAAGCAACTGCATGATCGGCATTCTGAGTAATCAGAATGTTAATTTTCACCGCAGGTGGTTCAATACTGACCTTGGAGCCACCTTTACCACAGTCAAGATAACGCAAGCCATCCACATAACTTTCCTGAGATGCAGACAGAACACCGCCGGTTACTTCACCCTGCCCCTCAAAACCTTTTTCAGATAACCATTGTTGCGCTCGGCCCCACAACAAATCATACGGTACATTTACTTCCGCATTGGTTTTAACCGGAACGGGAGCAGGCGGTGTATAGCGGTATTGTTCAGAAACCCCTGAATCGCTGGAGCAACCAGCCATTAACAAACACACGGAAAAGCCAATAAAACCCAGTTTCTTGTTCATAATATTCAGCTCAGAAAAACAGAGAAATAAAAATCTTTCAGCAATTATTTTCGAATAATAAATGCAGATTAGCCAGTTAATTAAAACGGATAATTGTCGGATAAAGTAAAAATAATTTAATACGTTATAAGAAATTAACGATTTAACAATACACCCGATTCTAATTCGCGTTCCCGCTGGCATTCAGCAAGATAAACGGCGCCCAACACTGACGGGCGTTGATGATACTGATCAATCGCTCGTTCAACCATCAACGTCAGGGTTTGTTCACTCTTTGCCATTCTGAATTTTCGTAACCAATAATCTTTCGATTCAAGATCTTGTTGATCATCAGCTTCAACAATCTGCTTAGCTTTCACCATATATTTTCATGCTTAAATAGATAAAAAATAACCGGATGATTTTCATCATCCGGCATCCGTTTTACTTTCTGACTAATCCAATTGCATCAAACACTTTCTTCATCGTGGCTTCGGCTCTGACTTCTGCCTTTTTGGCCCCCATATGAAGAATTGACATCAAATATTCTTCATCAGCTCGTAATTCTTTAAACCGCTGCTGCATTGGTTCTAAAAAGGCAACCACAGCTTCCGCTGTTTCAGTTTTCAGATGACCGTACATTTTGCCTTCGAAATGTGTTTCGAGTTCGGAAATAGAACGTCCGGTCACACCATGCATCAGACTCAGTAAGTTGCTGACACCCGGTTTGTTTTCAACATCAAAACGAACCACTGGTGGATCTTCTGAATCGGTCACTGCTTTTTTCAGCTTTTTGGTAATTGATTTAGGATCTTCAAGCAAGCCAATGACATTATTCTGATTATCATCAGATTTAGACATCTTTTTACCAGGATCCTGAAGACTCATGACTTTCGCACCCTGTGGCGGAATAAACGGCTCAGGTGTTGTGAAGATATCGCCATACAAAGTATTAAAGCGATAAGCGATATCACGAGTTAATTCTAAATGTTGTTTCTGATCCTGTCCTACCGGAACCTGATTTGCCTGATACAGAAGGATATCCGCAGCCATCAATACAGGATAATCAAATAAACCCACACTCACATTATTTTCATAACGTTGCGATTTATCCTTGAATTGAGTCATACGTGATAACTCACCCATTTGGGTATAACAATTCAGGATCCAGCCTAATTCAGCATGCTGTGGTACATGAGACTGAAGAAATACTGTACTTTTACTCGGATCAATGCCGACAGCTAAATATAATGCAGCCGTATCCAAACAAGCTTTACGCAATGCCTGCGGATCCTGACGTACCGTAATTGCATGCAAATCTACAATACAGTACAGGCATTCATAATCGTCCTGCATCTGAACCCACTGACGTAATGCACCCATATAGTTGCCAATAGTCAGTTGTCCGGAAGGCTGAGCCCCACTCAGTACGATTGGTTTAGACATCTTAATTCCTTAATGCATTTACTTTCAGAAGGCCAGCCAGTTCATCGAAATGATTTAATACCCAGTCAGGCTGACTATGTTCAATTGGCTCACCGTGATTATATCCATAGGTCAAACCTACAACAGGCATTCCTGCGGCACGAGCGGCTTCAATATCATTTTTAGAATCACCGACCATTAGTGCTTGATTTGGTTGAACATCAAATTTATCACACAGATAAAAGAGTGGCTCCGGTGCTGGCTTGTGTACAGGTAATATGCCGCCACCAAGCGTGTAAGAAAAATAATCAGCGATCCCGGCAGCTTTCAGTAAAGGCTGAACAAACGCATCCGGTTTGTTCGTGACAACAGCCATCTCAAAGCCGGCGTTTTTTAATGTCGATAGCGTTTCTTTTACAGCAGGATACAACGCATAATTCTGATCAATCCCATTGGTATAATGCTCATCAAATGCCATTTTCATCGCATTAAAATGAGAGGGTTCAATCGCAGATTCTTCATAATGATATTGTCGGCAATAAGCCCGCTTTAATAAAACTGCAGCACCATTGCCAATCCATGTTCTGACATCTTCCAGCGTTACTTTTTCTTGGCCGATTTCAGTCAACGCATGTTGTACTGCCAGGTAAAGTTGCGGCACGCTGTCAATCAGAGTGCCATCCAGATCAAATAAAATAACGCGGGTATCAGAAAGATCAGACATTGGCTAATTCTTCTCTCATTTTATGAATAACGGCTGCATAATCCGGTTGATCAAAAATAGCTGAACCAGCAACAAACATATCCGCACCAGCTTCTGCTATCTCACGAATATTGTCTACTTTAACACCACCATCAACCTCAAGGCGAATGTCAAATCCACTGGCATCAATACGCTGACGCACTTGTTTCAACTTATCCAAGGTTGCAGGAATAAAACTTTGACCACCGAAACCTGGGTTCACAGACATTAGTAAAATGACATCTACCTTATCCATCACATAGTCCAGATAATGTAATGGCGTCGCAGGGTTGAACACCAAACCAGCCTGACAACCATGTTGTCTAATTAACTGTAAGGTACGATCAATGTGCTCAGTTGCTTCTGGATGGAATGTAATGATAGAAGCGCCAGCCTTTGCAAAATCAGGAATGATGCGATCGACTGGTTTTACCATCAAATGCACATCAATCGGTGCAGTAATACCATAATCACGTAATGCTTTACATACCATCGAACCAAACGTCAGATTTGGTACAAAATGATTATCCATCACATCAAAGTGAACAACATCAGCACCCGCCTTTAAAACAGCATCGACATCATCGCCCAAGCGAGCAAGATCGGCAGACAGGATTGAAGGGGCAATCAAAAAAGGTTTCATAATATCCATCTTCTGTTATCCCACTTTTCGATGAAAGTGGTGCGGTTCATAACGGGCAATCAATTCAGCCACTTTTTGTCGGCTATGACCAGCGCGACTAATTGTTCGTTTCACCTGCAACTCATGCAACGCAGCATGTTGGTATAAATCATAAGTTAACTCAGTCGCATGATTGCTGATCAAAACTGGGATTTGCTTTTCATGTGCAGCTTGCCATGCTAATTCAGCTAAGTGGCGCTGCTCATGTTCAGAAAACCCTTTTGCTGCGTAGCTAGTAAAACTGGCGCTAGGTGATAACGGCACATATGGCGGATCACAGTATACGACCTGGCCTTTTTCCAGATTCGCAAACGTTTCAGTAAATGACTGACTGACAGCTGAAAGTTGCTCTTTGTGCTTTCTCAGCAAAAAACCAAAGCTCTGATTCGGGAAAATACGGGCGCTTATACCGGCCAAAAGGGACATTAAAACCACCTTTACGGTTATAGCGACATAATCCGTTGTAACCATGCCGGTTCAAATACAAAAACAGCGCTGCACGCCATTCAGGATCAGAGGAAGCATTAAACTCATCTCTCAATGAGAAGTAGCGTTCTCTCTGATTATTCTTTTCGCAAAAAAGCGTATTGGCTGTAGCGATAAAACTATCTGGTTTCTGTTTCAGAAAATTGTATAACGAAATCAGATCCGGATTGATATCAGCCAAAATGTAAGCGTCAACAAACGGTTCAACCAATACATTCCCTTCAGGCAAAAAACTCTTAATGGATTCAATAAGGCTATATTTTCCACCGGCCCATTTTAAAAAAGCACGTTTTTTCTTCATAAACAGTCTCTACCTGCCTGTTCTGATAGAGACTGAGAGATTGTTAAGCAGAAAATAAAATATTCTTTATTACGCATGCATTTCTGCTCAGCTAATTAGTTTGTTCTTTACGTACTTGAGCATACGACTTTGGCCATGGCTTCAAGCTTTGGATTGCCTTTGGTAATTTCGCTATATTCGTTTTCGCGACAACAGAGGACGGATAGTCGCCGTAAAGCAAAACGAACATACCTGTTGTATTATTTTTATAGATATAACTTTTTGCACTCAGCCCATTTGCTTGCGCTAACTTTTTCAAGGCTACTTGATTACCGCTTGCCGAAAGTTGAAGTGCAAATCCTTTTCCTTTTGCACTCGCTGCTGCTGTCGTTGTTTTAGTTGATGCTTTTTTTACTGTTGTGCTTGTTTTCGACGGTGCAACCTTTTTCACCGTTTTCTTTATTACGGGTGCCACATGCTGGGTTTTCTTTTCAACTGGCACAGATATCTTTGCTTTCGGTACAGATTCGACTACCGTTGATGACTCTTTAATTTCATTTACAACAGGTTTTAGCTGATCCAATCCATTATTGGAGCCAGCATCGGTTGACCCGTTGGTGCCACCAACAGAAGATGCCTGATCATTTACAGCAGACATCTGCTGAATAGCCTGATCGCTGATCACCACCCTGGTTTTATCTGAATCATCAATAGAAGATTCAGCAACAATGCCTTCAACCTGATTATTACCAGCAATGCTGTCTTGTACCACAGGGGTTGCGGATGAAACACTTTCCTGCACCGCTGCGGTGCCAACAGAAGCACTCGGTTGTAACGCAACAGATTGGCGAGCTAAAGGCTCTGATGTTGTTACGTCAGCAGATTCTTTTTTCGTACCAGAAATCACCAAACTCAGTAGTAATGCAGCACCAGCTAAAATAGCTACGCCTGCAATAGCCTTATTTCCAGAGACAGGTAGTTTAAATTGCTTAAATGATGGCTGTTTCGGTTTTTTTTCATCCATATACGCCTCCGCAATTGCAATAACGTCAGCTGGCAGACCAGATATCTGAGATAAGGAAAACTGAATTTCGCTTTTTTGCTCACTGGTTAGTGAAGCGTCCTGCAAACAACTGACTAACAATTTTTGTTGTTCTTTCTGCGTTAATGGCTCAACCTCAACCTCAAGAGCCACCTGTTCACGCCCTTTTAAATGGTGCGCTAAATGATTGGAAAATTCACTATTTCCTAATAATAAAATATTAATTTTGTGCTTAGGTGCGACCTGATCAGCAAATATTAACCATTGCCACAGCTCATCAAAAAACTCATAGCCAACAGTATCTGCATTCTCAATGACCAAGACACATTGCATATCCGGGTTTGGTATAAGTCGGGCTAATGTTTCAGGTACAGTTTCTTCCGGATCAAAGACCGAATTTGGTTTGAGCGCCAGAATAAAAGATTCTCGCTGCTTAGCCAGGCTCATATCAGCAGCGAAAGAGATAGTCCCTGCAGAAAATCTATTATCCAATTCATTGATTAGCAATTGGCTTACTGTTGTTTTCCCAGCACCTTCGGTACCAGAAAGCAAAATTAATGAAGAAGAAAACCCAACCAATTGTTTTAAACGAGCAACGAGTTGGGTTTGAGTTCCTAGACTAATAAAATCGTGAGTAATCACATTCAGCGGGTCGCATTAATTACATCATTAAGTACAGACGGATCGACATCCGAAAACAAATCTGCACGCCCTAACGTTACTGGCAGAACCAGTCGCAATTTTCCTGCTTTGGCTTTTTTGTCTCGTAGCATATGATGAATGTACTGTTCGAATCCCATCTCAGCCGGAGCCTTGACCGGTAACCGGGCTGCAGCCAAAAGATTTCGTTGGCGAGCTACATCGTCTTCTGAAATAAACCCTAAACGATGTGCAGTTTCAGCAGCCTGAATAATTCCGACCGCAACAGCCTCTCCGTGAAGCCAGTTACCATAACCTTGTTCAGCCTCAATAGCATGACCAAATGTATGACCTAAATTGAGAAGCGCTCTGACACCTGTTTCTGTTTCGTCTTGAGAAACAACATCCGCTTTAATTTCACAGCAACGATAGACTACATGAATCAATGCGTCTTCTTTCATGGCATAAATATCGTCAACATGAGATTCCAGCCATTCAAAGAAAGGTTTATCCCACATCACTCCATATTTGATGACTTCAGCCATACCCGCCGCTAATTCACGTTCAGGTAATGAATTTAAGCAATGAATATCAATGACTACTGCTTTTGGCTGATAAAACGCGCCAATCATGTTTTTCCCTAACGGATGATTAACCGCAGTTTTTCCACCGACAGAGGAGTCAACTTGAGATAACAGTGTCGTTGGCACCTGAATAAAAGCCACACCACGCTGATAGCAAGCAGCCGCAAAACCAACAAGATCGCCAATAACACCACCACCTAAAGCGATGAGGGTTGTATCGCGACCATGTGTTCCTTCAAGTAAAGCAGACATAATCCGCTCAAATGAAGCCAATGTTTTATACGCCTCTCCATCAGGGAGAATTAACGTATCAATCTGGTAATCAGATAAAGTCGCTTTCAGAGCGTTCAGATAAAGGGGAGCCACGGTTTCATTGGTAACAATCATCACGCGTTTACCCACAATATGAGGGGCAAATAACGTTGATGACATCATCAAACCAGCACCGATATGAATGGGATAACTCCGCTCAGCCAGATTTACCGTCAGCGTCTCCACTACAGACTCCCTTTTTCTGAATAGATGATTAATTACAATCCAAGTAATTCAACGATTTGTGTTGCGACCTGCTTCGCTGTTAACTCATCCGTACGAACGGTATAGTCAGCAATTTCGGTATATAACGGTTCACGTTCTTCCGCCAGACGGGTTAAAACTTCGCGAGGTTCTTCTTCGGTCTGTAATAAAGGACGTTTTTTATCTCGCTGCGTGCGAGCTAACTGTTTTTCAATTGGCGTTTCAAGGTAAACAACTATTCCGCGGGCAGATAAACGATTCCGAGTCAGAGCACTTTTGATCGCACCGCCACCTGTCGCAAGAATAATCCCCTGCATTTCACTCAGATCGCTGATAACCTGTTCTTCACGACGACGGAAACCTTCTTCCCCTTCGACATCGAATACCCAGCCAATATCAGCGCCAGTCCGGCGTTCAATCTCCTGATCAGAGTCATAGAGATCCATATGAAGCATTTCTGACAAGAATTTGCCAATGGTGCTTTTACCAGCCCCCATAGGGCCAATCAGAAAAATATTGCGTTTTTCAGCCATGTCGTCTGTCTATTATTTATCCAAATAACTTACGCCCGTTAACTCAAGTAACGGGAACCAAGAGCACAGTACCTTAATGTTAGAAACTGGACGGGGAATTATGCAGTAGCGCTCTGTATATAGCAACCTACAGGGCTGCCCTGCATCTTTTTCTGGTCATCATTTTACTTGAATAATTCAAAATTTGTTAAAAATTCGTATCAACGACACCGAGATATATCGATTTTGTCCCAGCTTTAAGCAGAATACGATAATAATTATGCAAGAAGCAGGTTGTTGGCTTGACTTTTAAAGGCCGATACAGAACTATGAGCTTATAAGTTATATAGCTTAACGAACCACATGATGTTGAAGCTGCTGAACGATCGAAAACAGAAGAAACACACAAAATTATCACGTGTGTTTTTTTTCGCGTAACCAGCTTTTATGATGAATTTTAAAACCCCGGTTACGCACTCGCGAACCGGGGTTTTTCTTTGATTTAATGCACGAAAGGAGTTTGTATGATCCACGGTTCTATTGTGGCACTGATTACCCCCTTTAAAGATGGCCAGTTGGACGAGTCAGCTTTAAGAAAAATGGTTGACTGGCAAATCGAACAAGGTACTCATGGTATTGTCCCTGTCGGTACTACAGGCGAAAGTCCGACCCTAACCCATGATGAACATTGCCGTGTGATCGAAATTGTTGTTCAGCAAGCAGCAGGACGAGTGCCCGTGATCGCAGGTGCTGGTTCAAATAACCCTGTTGAAGCAGTTGAATACACAAAGGTTGCTGAACGTGCAGGCGCCGATGCAACCTTACATGTAGCAGGTTATTACAACCGTCCAAATCAGGAAGGTTTGTATCACCATTTTAAAATGGTACATGACCAAACAGAAATCCCGATCATTCTGTACAACATTCCTCCTCGTGCAATTGTGGATATCCAGCCAGCAACAATGGCCCGTCTTGCCGAACTGCCTCGCATCATTGGCGTTAAAGATGCCACAGGTGACTTGTCTCGTCCTTGGTCTGAACGTCAACTGATTAAGAAGAAAGATTTTGTTTGGTTATCAGGTGAAGATGCAACGGCAGTCGCTTATAACGTTGGTGGTGGTACTGGTTGTATTTCTGTAACAGCAAACGTTGCACCAAAATTAGTTGCTGAAGTTCAAAATCTGACAGCTGAAGGAAAATGGGAAGAAGCTCGCGTCTTACAGGATTCATTGATTCCTTTACATCAAGCAATGTTTGCTGAACCAAGCCCTGCAGGCGCTAAATATGCAGCTTCCTTGTTAGGATTGTGCACTGAAGAGTGTCGTTTACCTGTGATGCCATTAAGCGAGGCAACAAAAACACGTATTCGTACTGTGATGGAAGCGTTAGGTTTAATTTAAGTCAGAAAATCGGATAAGGATAATTGTGCTGTGCTCATCGATAATTTACTAAAGCGTTATGATGGTTTTGTTTTCGATATGGACGGCACGCTTGTCGACTCAATGCCCCTTCATTTAGCCGGCTGGGAAAAAGCATCTGAGATATTCGATTTTCACTATAATCCAGATTGGTTTTACAATCTGGGTGGCGTTCCTAGCCGCAAAATTGCTGAACTGATAGAAAAAGAACAAGGTATCACACTCGACATCGATGCTGTCACAAAAACAAAAAGTGATTATTTTTTGACAGTGATTGATCGGGTTACCCCCTTCCCGGCAATGAAAGCATTAGTGCATGCACTCTCATCACATTGCCCATTGGCGATTGGTACTGGTTCGATTCGAAAAAATGCAGAAACGATGCTTCAGCATTCTGGTCTGCGGCACTATTTTCAGATTCTGACCACAGCGGATGATGTCATTCACCATAAACCAAACCCAGATACTTTTTTGCTCTCTGCTGCGAAAATGGATCTGAAGCCATCACGTTGTTTAGTATTTGAAGATACAGAAATCGGGCTGGAAGCCGCTAAAAATGCAGGGATGGATTGTGTTCTCATCGTGGATGGCGAACCAGATTGGAATCGCTATCAGGATCATCATCCAAAATAACACGCAGCTTCAACCAATAAAAAAGACGCTATCGCGTCTTTTTTATTGGCATCATGAATACAAATCATTCATTCTCTGATGAATGGCCATTCTCACCATGTTGTTCCGAATTTTGGTAACGCGGAGTTGATGGTCTTCTGCGTTGGAATGTATTCGCACTTGGGCGGTTCCCTAGCGGAGCAATCGTCGAAATTTTAGCTTTATAAATCATCTGCTGATTGTGGTGTGAGTCGGTCAGAAGCACACTGTATTGATCAAAACCACTGATGACCCCTTCAAGCTTGATACCACTTACAAGGAAAATCGCCACATTCGTATGTGTTTTACGTAACCAGTTCAGAGCTGCATCTTGCCCATTTCCAAGCGAAAACGCCTGTTCAAGACTTGTATAATTCTGATTTTCGCTTGTCATGACTCTTCTCTCTTTCTAACTGAAATTATTATATTTTAGCTTATAACGAACAAGTTGACTTAACAACCGGTATCCCTGAAGAATTCCGCAGGAGTACCGGTATCACATTTTAGAATAAATCATCCGTCCCAGAAGATGATCCATTTGACGCGGGTACAGGCTCCACAGCATGAGGAACTGTTGGGTCAACAGGTTGTGAAGTATCAGGCTGAACAAAAGGTGAAGAGGTATCTTGTTGTCCATTATCAAACAGCACGCTTTCCTCCTGATCCACAGATAAAGGCTCCGTCCCTTTTTCGAAATACTCATCTCGAGATCCCGGCATTGACCCGGATACACTTAATCCTGAATAAGAATTCACACGTTTCGTGACAATATCATCAGGCGGCATAAGTTCTCGTTGAGGAATATCTTTCAACGCAACTTTCATATACTCAATCCAGATCGGTTGCGCAGCACTTGCACCAAACTCATTACCAGCAACACTTCGACCAAGGGCACGGCGATGGTCATCAAAACCAACCCATGCTGTCGCAACAACCGTAGGTGCAAAACCACTGAACCATGCATCTTTTGCTTCATTGGTCGTGCCGGTTTTACCAGCGAGATCTTTTCGTTTTAATTCTTTCGCTGCTCGCCAGCCAGTGCCCATCCAGTTACCCAGACCTCGATCTGAACCACCATAAATCGCCGAATGTAATGCTTCACGAACCAGGAATGCATTGGCTTCGGTAATCATACGGGGGGCTTGTTCATCGGGCACAACTGGATCGATCGGACACTGACTATGCCATTCACCCAATTCTTCAGAGTAAGCAGAATATTGATCTAGCCCTGTTTCAGCTAACTTACCGCACCCATCACATGCAATTTTCGGTTGCGCTTCATAAACAATCCCGCCATTAGCATCTTCGATACGGTCAATAAAGAATGGGGTAATTTTAAATCCACCATTTGCGAAGGTTGCATACCCAGTCACTAACTCCATGGGGGTCAGCTCTGCAGTTCCCAAAGAGATTGATTCATTTCTCTGCAGACTACTATCAGGGAACCCAAAGCGGCGGAGATAATCGAGTACGTTATCAATACCTACACTACGTAACAATCGAACCGTTACTACGTTCTTGGAACGCGCAAGTGCCTCCCTGACAGGGATCGGCCCATCATACTGCGGTGGGGAGTTTTTCGGGCTCCATCCTGAGGTACCACCATCCCATTGTGTAATCGGGGCGTCATTGACTAAGGATGCCAGTGTAAATCCGTTCGCTAATGCAGACGAATAAATGAAAGGCTTGATATTAGAACCAACCTGTCGACGAGCTTGCTCAACTCGGTTGAATTTGCTGATTTGGAAATTGAAGCCACCAACCAACGCCTGTATCGCACCATTACGCGGATTCAATGCGATAAAGGCGGCGTTCGCATCAGGAATTTGAGTTAAACGAAGTGAATCCTTCGAATCATCCTGCCAAACCCAAATCTGATCACCTGGTTTTAATACATCGCTTGCTTTGCGAGGAACAGCCCCCTGTCGATCATCATTAATAAATGGTCTCGCCCATTTGATACCATCCCAAGGAATTGTAGCGTCCAGTCCACCTTTCACAATCACATCAACATCTTTATTTCTGACTGCAGTTACAATTGCTGGCTCGAAAGGATCGTAATTCGGTAGATCACCCAAATAATTCGTTATTTGCTCACTATTCCAAGCTGCATTACCTTTCCACAACGATTTTTCAGGACCTCGATATCCATGACGGATGTCATAATCAACCAATCCTTTAAAAACTGCATTCGCAGCTGCTTCTTGTTGTAATGAATTAATTGTGGTGTAGACGTGATAGCCCTTGCTATAGGATTCTTCACCATATTTTTCCACCATAAAACGACGCACCATCTCAGCAATATAAGGCGCATCTAACCCGATATCTGCACGGTGATAACTCGTGACTATCGGCTCGGCAACAGCAGTATCATGTTCTGATTGTGTAATAAAACCCAATTGGAGCATGCGTCCCAAAACAAGGTTCCGTCGATTCTTCGCTCGCTGCGGGGATCGGATAGGGTTTAGCATAGAAGGCGCTTTCGGAAGACCCGCAATAACAGCCATTTCCCCAAGCGTCAGCTCATTCACTGATTTGCCATAATAAACTTGGGCAGCAGCACCAACCCCATATGCTCTGTAACCGAGAGGAATTTTATTCAGATAGAGCTCCAGAATTTGTCCTTTCGTCAGTTCGCGCTCAATGCGCCATGCGAGGAACACTTCCTTCACTTTACGTAGGATCGTCTTTTCACGACTCAAGAAAAAGTTACGAGCTACCTGTTGCGTGATCGTACTAGCCCCTTGCTTCATATCACCCGATACAGCCCAAACAAGTGCTGCGCGTGCAATACCGATAAAGTCGATGCCTGGATGCTCATAAAAACGAGAATCCTCAATTGCCAAGAAAGCATGTTGCATCTGAAGCGGAATTTGATCTAATTGAAGTGGAATACGTTTGACATCACCAAACTCCGACATGAGCTTTCCATCAGCGCTATATACGCGTAATGGCGTCTCCCAAGTCGTATCTTTGAGTGTTGAGACATCTGGTAAATCTTTTTCTAAATGGAAATAAAATGCAGCAACAGCGGCAATTCCTAACGATGATAGGAGAAGAAAAAACCACATCAATCGTTTTAGCCATTTGAACATAACTTAATATTCCATCTTTTAAAATAAACGCACCCACGAAGTATATAATGTTATGCGCCTCAAATTCGAGTAAATAAGGGATACAATCGTATCGCCAAAAAGCTAATGTGTGTATATAGTTAAACAGTACGACTGGCGCATAGCGCATATTTTAACAATAACTGCATGGAAGCCTATATGTTCAGTTTCCTAAATAAAAATAAATTAACACCTATGTTAGGCGTTGATTTCGGCAGTAACTCGATAAAAGCAGTGTCTGTATCAGGTGATCCAGATAACTTCACGATTGACTCCTGGGCCGAAATATCAACACCTAAAGGAGCCATCCGCGATTTTCAGTTACAAGACCCAGAGCGATTGGCACAAGCTTGCAAGCAACTGTTACGTATGTTGCCGACGCAACATAAATATGTTGCAACAGCAGTGAACGGTTCAAGTGTTATCACAAAAATTACGCAAGTTGCTAATAACATCAATGATGCGGACTTTGAAAATATCGTCATGATGGAGGCGGAACAGCTAATTCCCTTCCCTCTTGATGAAGTAAGTCTCGATTTTGAGGTATTAGGACCAAACGTAAGTGATCCAACTAAAAACGATGTGCTTATTTGTGCTGCACGAACTCAATCTATTACTAGTTCATTAAGTGTATTTGATGAGTTGAATATCGATATTAAAGTCGTCGATGTCGGAATGCATGCACTTAGTCGCGCAATTGTTACTCTGGAAAAATCTCTTCAAAACGAAGATGCCAATAGATATTGTGCGATTGTCGATATCGGGGAATTATCATTAAGCTTTGGTATCATATTCCAGGGCGAATTAATTTATTCCAGACTTCAAGATTTTGGTGGCGTAAGTCTCACCCGATCTCTTGCAACTTTTTATAACTTACCAATTGAGGAAGCAGAAAACGTTAAATTGAAGGGTTCTCTTTCTTCGTATAGTGACGTTGATGTTGTGAACTCGTATGTTACACAGCTTTCTCAACATATAAAAAGAAACATCCAGCTGTTCAGCAGCTCCTCAGGAAACAGAAATGTTGACCTCATGGTTCTATCGGGTGGCGGCAGTTTAATACCCGGGTTAAAACAGCAACTTAGTCAGCAATTGGATATGGAAGTCAGACATCCAGATCCAAGTCTTCTATATAATAAAAAACCAGAAGAAAATCCGGAACATCGTGCTAAATACATGACCGCTTTAGGATTAGCACTAAGGAGCTTTACCCCATGTCAAATATAAACCTTCTTCCATGGCGTGAAGCGGCAAAGGAGAAGCAAAAACACAATTTTTATTTGCTTCTGGGTGGAACGTGCCTTGTTGCTGCTGCAGGCGTATTTGCCGTGAATCAATATTTCAATCTTTTAATCGATTCGCAAAACCAACGTAATCAGTACTTACAAAAAGAGATTGCAACGTTAAATATTCAGATAGGCGAAATACGAGAAATAAAAGCGAAAAAAGCAGCCTTGGTTAGTCGTATGAACTTGATTGACCAGTTGCAAAGTAGCCGTAACACTTCAGTTAAATTATTTAATCAATTACCTGATGTGATTTCGAATGGTGTCTATCTCAGCGCTCTGAACCTGAAAGAAGACAATATAGATGTTGTTGGGAAAGCTGAGGCTTATAACCGCGTTGCAAATTCAATGCGCCAAATCGATAAAACAGCGTGGTTAGGGCAAACCTCTATTAGCTCTATTTTTACCAGTAACACACCAAATATGAGCTTAAGTGAGTTTTCACTGCACTTTAATGTGTTGCACGAAAAAAAAACAACTAAGTAGCAGGGGTAGAGAATTCGATGAACCT
>QKFI01000317.1 GCA_003251455.1 Tolumonas sp. | reverse complement strand
TAAGGAGAGATCCCGAGGTGCCGTTGCAGGCTGCGGTCCTTGAACCCGAGAGTTCAAGGCGGAAATCTGACTACCAATCTCAGGCTTCCCGGCAAGCCGGGCATGCACACCAATCAGTTAGCGACTTCCTGGTAAAGAAATTATCGGCTCAGGGACATAAGCCCACTGACGAACACCTCAGGAAAATTTTCTTTTATTTCAGTTATCTATTTGACAACTTACTTTGGTCTCTCAGCGCTTCCTGAATGACATCATTCAGTTGCATAATGCGCTGTTCCATACTTTCAGAGTATTGGTGAATGCGATTTTTTTCAAGTAATAATTCGTGACACAGGTTCAAAGCTACCATAATTGCGAGCTGTTCATTGGTACTTCCTTTCGCTTGGACTCTCAGCTCGTCTACCGCTTTGTTCAGCTTTTGAGCAGCCTGGCTTAACAGATGGTACTGTTCAGGTTTGCATCCAACCCGATACATGCGACCCATCACGTTTAATTCTACGGACTCTAATGATTCTGCCATGCTGATATTTCGTTCTATAGAGATTTATAGCGGTAAATATTGGGCGACTATATAGCTGCGATCAATAAGTTGCAAGTCTTCTCACTGGTGACAATCGGTCATGAATGTTAGGATCTAATCTATAAATCATGCGATTGCCATGACCCTCGAAATAAATGGTTAGTGATATGAATAACAATATTTTTCAGGAATATGCCCAAGCAGAACGCTTACTTGAGCAAAACGAAGTAATGGCCTCTCCGGCTGAGCTGCATGGGATTCTTTGTGGCTTTTTATGCGGAGGTATTGCCGCAACAGGAAAGCAGTGGCTCACGGAGTTTAACGCACTGATTAATGACGGTATTCCAGTGCCGGCTGCCGTTCGTGGTTGGTTAGAAGAGGTTTTTCTGGCAACACAGGAAGCTCTGGCACAACAAGCAGGGCTTGAGTTGTTACTTCCTGATGAAGATTCTCCTTTGGATGAGCGTTTACAAGCGATCAGCGAATGGGCCCAAGCTTTTCTTGCCGGATTCGCAGTATTACAGCAGGATTTAGGGAAAGCTTCCGATGAGTTACAGGAGATGATTGGCGATTTAAGCAATATCTCTCAACTCGATGATGAATTTGACGAAGATGAAGATAACGAAACGTCTTATTTTGTACTGTATGAGCATGTCAAACTGGGCGTGATGTTAGCGTTTGAAGAATTTGGTTTACTGCCTCCTCAGTCGGATAAAAAGCCGACACTACACTAATTCAGTTTGATGGTTTGAATCTGATGGCGACAACCGACTACGACATCGTGATTGCTGGTGGAGGAATGACTGGGTCATTACTGGCTCTGGCGCTGGCACAGATTTCTTCTGCTGCTGATTCATACCGCATTGCGTTAATCGAAGCGATACCGCTGAAAACATCGCATCCTGCATTTGACGGAAGAGCATTAGCGCTAGCAGATGGGACTGTTACGTCACTACAACAGTTAGGTGTTTGGGATGTGTTAAAAAATTTGGCGCATCCCATAAAGAAAATTCATGTTTCTGAAAAGGGTCACGCTGCGAGAGTCCATATTTCTTCGGATGAATACGCACTGGATGCTCTGGGTCATGTTCTGGAATTGGCGCCTGCAGGTTTCGCCATTCAATCTAAACTGGTTGGATATAAGCAAATTGATTTCTTGTGTCCTGACAAAGTTGAAGATCTTGCTTTGGAAGAAGATCTGATTCGTGTCAGGTTGTCCGGTGAGAAAACTATCTCGACGCGATTATTGATTAGTGCCGAAGGGGTAACGTCCGCACTCCGTTCAAAATTATCATTACCAATTGAAAAGCATGATTTTAAACAGAATGCATTGATTACAACGATTTATGTTGATAAACCAACTCGTGATCAAGCATGGGAACGATTTACCCCTGAAGGGCCGATAGCATTACTTCCTTTGGGAAAAGACTGTTTTTCACTGGTTTGGTGTCATCATCCTGAACTTTCAAATTCATTGATGTCATTGCCACCGAATGATTTTTTGCAACAGTTGCAACAGTCATTCGGTTTTCATGCGGGACGATTTGTGCGTCATACAGAAAGGGCGATATATCCTTTATCGCTACAATATTTACCACAGTCGATCTATCACCGGGTTGTTTTGCTGGGGAACGCTGCTCACCAACTTCATCCTGTTGCGGGGCAGGGCTTTAATCTGGCTATGCGAGATATCATGGCGTTGCAGGATGTTTTGGGAAACGCCGATGACCCTGGCGCTTATTCAGTTTTGCGCAATTACCGTGAAAGCAGAAAATTAGATCAGGCGACAACGATCGGGTTTACTTCAGCGCTTGCTTCTTTATTTACAGAACAATACTCATCTCTTTTATTACCACGTCAGATCGGATTAATGTTGATGAACAATATTCCATTTCTGAAACGCCAGTTTGTAAAACAAGCCTTGGGACATTTCTGATGAAAATGGTTGATATAGTCATTGTCGGTGCCGGTATGGTTGGGCTTGCGCTGGCTGCTGCGCTCAAAGAATGCGGGTTACGAGTTGTTTTACTGGATAAAACAGAACCTACACCGCTTGAAACATCGCCCTCAACTCAGTGAGTGCGATCAATCTGGCTTCAGAACGATTTCTTAGAAACGTAGGGGCTTGGCAATCTATTGCGCGTAAGCAACCATTTACCTCCATGTCAGTATCGGAAAAGGACAGCTTTGCCCATTTTGAGCTTCGAGCAGACGATGTAGATGTTTCGCATTTAGGATATATCGTTGAAAACAATCAAATTCAACATGCCCTTATTTCGAGTTTACAAAACAGTGATGTTGAAGTTTGTTTTCATCAGAAGATCGAGTCAATCGCGGAAAATGAACAAGGTATCCTATTGGTTTTAGATGAGCAGCAAATGCTTTTTACCCGACTGCTCGTGGCGGCTGATGGCGCTAATTCCTGGTTACGAGAGATAAGCCGGATACCGCTTACTTCTTGGGATTATGACCATACGGCTTTAGTTGCAACAGTTAGAACTGCTGAACCCCATCACAATGTTGCTCGGCAAATCTTTTCACCTAAGGGCCCGCTTGCGTTTCTCCCGCTTTGGGAAGAAAACTTATGCTCTATCGTCTGGTCTTTACCACCATTAGACGCTGAAATGCTGCTGGATTGTGATGAAGATGAATTCAACCATCATTTGAGTGTTGCCTTTGATATGCAGCTGGGTTTGGTTTCTTTAGATGGTCCGCGTCAACTGTGTCCTCTGAAAGCCAGATTTGCAAGGCAGCAAGTGAAATCTCGGATCATTTTGTTAGGAGATGCGGCACATACAATCCATCCGCTAGCTGGACAAGGGGCAAATCTGGGTTTGATGGATGCAGCGGCGCTTGCTGACATTCTTTTGTCTCAACAAAAACAAGGCGTATCGATCGATGAATCTGCTGTTTTGCGACGTTATGAACGATGG
>QKFI01000352.1 GCA_003251455.1 Tolumonas sp. | reverse complement strand
TTAAAACAACTTTTCTTGTTATGCGGTATGACTGTTATCAGGTTGTGAATCAGATCCGTTTTTTGAACCGGGAATGCCGAAGGGATCACAATGCTGTTAGAATACCTGCTCGTTTTTACCTGACAGAGGTCGCCATGTGGTTTAAAAACCTGCAACTGTACCGTTTTACCCGCCCTTTTGATCATTCAGCTGAAAGCCTTGAAAAAATGCTTCAAGGGTATTTATTTACGCCTTGCGGCAATCAGGATATGAGCAAATTCGGCTGGATCTCTCCTTTCGGGAAACAAGCGGATGTAATGGTTCATGAGGCACAAGGTCAGTTGTTATTGTGTGCGAAAAAAGAAGAAAAAATGCTGCCAGCAAGCGTCATCAAGGATGTGCTGCAGGAAAAAATTGATGAAATGGAAGCTGCGCAAGGCCGTGCACTAAAGAAAAAAGAAAAAGAAGCATTAAAAGAAGACGTTTTGCATACCCTGCTCCCACGGGCTTTCACTCGTTCTTCACAAACCTTCTTGTGGATCAACCCAACTGAAGGTTATCTGGTTGTTGATGCTGGTTCAGCGAAAAAAGCAGATGATGTTTTATCGTTGCTCCGCAAATGTACTGGTAGTTTGCCAGTCATTCCTTTTGCGCTGAAAAATCCGCCTGAAATTACAATGACCGAATGGTTGAATGAAGGATCAGTGCCAGCAGGATTTACACTTGAAGACGAAGCAGAACTGCGTTCAGCACTGGAACATGGTGGGATTATTCGTTGTAAAGAGCAGGACTTGGTTACAGAGGAAATCAAAGCACATTTGTTAGCAGATAAACTGGTGACTAAACTCGCGCTGAACTGGTCTGACACACTGAGTTTTGTGCTGGGTGATGATATGTCGGTGAAACGCCTAAAATTCAGTGAAGAACTGCGTGAAGAAAACGAAGATATTGTTGCCGAGACTCCAGCTGCCCGTATAGACGCTGACTTTGCTTTAATGACAGGCGAGCTCGCGAAATTTGTACCGGAACTGATCGCCGCTTTAGGCGGAGAAAAAACCGAATAATCTGATTCAATTGATTCTGAATTAGTGACTCATGCTATGATGACAGCGGAAATTAAAATTTCATTCCGCTGTCGTTTTCTATATATCCAAAATACCCTTTTCCAGAGTAAAATCGCGCACCCAATGCCATGAGGTGGCATTGTCCTGACCTGAAATCAGACCAAGAGAGTAAAAAAATGTTTAAACCAGAATTATTATCTCCAGCTGGTACGCTGAAGAACATGCGTTACGCTTATGCTTATGGTGCCGATGCAGTTTATGCCGGCCAACCACGTTACAGCCTGCGTGTACGTAATAACGAATTTGACCACGCCAATCTGGAACTTGGTATCAACGAAGCGCATTCATTGGGTAAAAAACTCTACGTTGTTGCCAACATTCAACCGCATAACTCCAAACTGAAAACATTCGTTCGCGATATGAAACCCGTTGTGGATATGAAGCCAGACGCGTTAATCATGTCTGATCCTGGTTTGATTATGATGGTTCGTGAACACTTCCCTGAAATGCCAATCCATTTATCAGTTCAGGCAAATGCGGTGAACTGGGCTACGGTTAAATTCTGGGAACAAATCGGTATTGAGCGAGTGATCCTCTCCCGCGAACTTTCCATCGAAGAAATTGAAGAAATCCGCCAGCAATGTCCTTCTATTGAGTTGGAAGTATTTGTTCACGGTGCACTGTGTATGGCTTATTCCGGTCGTTGCCTGTTATCCGGCTATCTGAACAAGCGCGACCCGAATCAGGGAACCTGCACGAATGCTTGTCGCTGGGAATATAACGTCCATGAAGGCAAACAGGATGATGTTGGACAGATCGTTCATAAACAGGAACCAATTCCTGTCAAAGTAGAACCAACATTAGGCATCGGTCAGACAACAAATCAAGTGTTCCTGCTTGAAGAGAAAAACCGTCCGGGTGAATTCATGACTGCGTTTGAGGACGAACACGGCACTTATATTATGAATTCCCGTGATCTGCGCGCTATTCAACACGTAGAACGATTAAGTAAGCTAGGTGTGCACTCACTGAAAATTGAAGGCCGTACCAAGTCTTTCTATTACTGTGCACGTACTGCGCAAGTGTATCGACAGGCGATTGATGATGCAGCCGCAGGCAAGCCATTCAATCCGGATCTGATGAGAACACTGGAGAATCTCGCGCATCGTGGTTATACCGAAGGTTTCTTGCGTCGCCACGTCCATTCTGAATATCAGAATTATGACTATGGTTATTCGGTGTCGGACAGTCAGCAATTTGTTGGTGAAGTGCTCGAAAGAACTCCGAACGGCATGGCTAAAATTGCTGTGAAAAACAAATTCATGCTGGGTAACAATCTGGAACTGATGACGCCACAAGGCAATATTAGTTTTGCACTGAGTCACCTTGAAAACAAAAAAGGCGAACAAATTGAAGTTGCGCCAGGTGATGGTCATGTTGTGCAGATTCCGGTTCCGGAAGATATCGATCTGAATTACGGTATTTTATTGCGTAATCTGAACGATGCAGAAACTACACGTCAACCTCACGCGGTTGCTTAAGAATGTCTTTATATATTACGGAGGCTTGCACAAATTGTGATATGTGCGAGCCAGAATGTCCGAATCAGGCGATTTCAATGGGCGATAAGGTCTATGAGATCAACCCTGATTTATGTACCGAATGCGTGGGTTTCTATGATGAACCCACCTGTGTCCGGGTGTGTCCGATCAACTGTATTTTC
>QKFI01000182.1 GCA_003251455.1 Tolumonas sp. | reverse complement strand
AGCTGTTGTGAAAGGTGATAGTCTGGTTGCAGAGATTTCTGCAGCGTCGATTCTTGCAAAAGTAACCCGAGATCGTGAAATGGCTACACTTGATCAGGAGTTTCCACAATATGGCTTTGCGAAGCATAAAGGTTATCCGACAGCCCAACATTTAGAGGCGTTACAGCTTCATGGCCCGTTACCCTCACATCGCAGAAGCTTTAAACCTGTGAAATTAGCCTTAGGCTTAATCTGATTTTCATCTTACGGAACCCTTATGTCTGAACCGCGTTTTGTACATCTGCGTATTCATTCTGATTTCTCCATGGTTGATGGGCTGCAGAAAATCAAACCCATCGTAGGGCGAGCAGCAGAAGACCAAATGGTGGCGTTAGCCATCACGGATCAGATGAACCAATGTGGATTAGTGCGTTTCTATGGTGAAGCGCATGGTAAAGGCATTAAACCGATCATCGGGGTTGATTTCTGGGTTCAGAGTAATGAATTAGGTGATGAATTATTCCGCCTGATTGGTTTAGCCATGACCAATGACGGGCAACAGAATCTGATCCAGTTGATTTCTCGTGCATATGTTCGCGGACATATTCAAGGGCGCGCTGTTATTGATAAAGAATGGTTAAAGGATCATTCAGAAGGCGTGATCTTGCTATCCGGTGGACGAGAAGGTGATATCGGTAAGTATTTGCTGAAAGGCAACCAAGCCATGGTTGCTCAGTGCACTGAATTTTATAAAACGCATTTTCCTGATCGCTTTTACCTCGAATTAATCCGTACTGGCCGACTGGATGAGGAAACTTACCTGCATATGGCGGTTGACTTAGCCGTGCAGGAAGATTTACCTGTCGTTGCAACGAATGATGTTGTCTTTCTGAAACAGGACGATTTTGATGCACACGAGATCCGTGTTGCGATTCATGATGGTTATACGCTGGATGATTCGAGACGTCCGAAACGTTATAGCAATCAGCAATATTTCCGTAATCAGGACGAAATGTGTGAATTGTTCAGTGACATTCCTGAAGCGTTGGCAAATACCGTTGAAATTGCCAAACGCTGTAATGTCACTGTTCGTTTAGGGGAATACTTCCTGCCGAAATTCCCGACAGGCGAAATGACGACAGAAGACTTTCTTGTCCTGAAGTCAAAGGAAGGTTTAGAAGAGCGTCTTGAATTCCTGTTCCCTGATCCCGATGAGCGGGCTCGTCAACGCCCAGCTTATGACGAACGACTGGATATTGAACTAAAAGTTATCAACCAGATGGGATTCCCTGGCTACTTCCTCATTGTGATGGAGTTCATCCAGTGGTCCAAGGATAATGATATTCCAGTAGGACCAGGCCGTGGTTCTGGTGCAGGTAGTCTGGTTGCATATGCGCTGAAAATTACAGATCTTGATCCGTTGGCGCTTGACCTGCTGTTTGAACGATTCCTTAACCCTGAACGTGTTTCGATGCCTGACTTTGACGTCGATTTCTGTATGGATCGACGAGACGAGGTTATTGATCACGTTGCACACATGTATGGCCGTGAGGCCGTTTCCCAGATCATTACCTTTGGTACAATGGCTGCGAAAGCCGTTGTACGTGATGTTGGACGTGTCCTTGGACATCCATATGGCTTTGTTGACCGGATATCAAAATTAATCCCGCCAGATCCGGGAATGACGCTGGCAAAAGCATTCGATGCTGAACCGAAGCTCGTTGAGCTTTATGAGCAGGACGAAGAAGTCAAAGCGTTGATTGATATGGCGCGTAAACTCGAAGGGGTGACGCGAAATGCCGGCAAACATGCGGGTGGGGTGGTTATCGCTCCAACGAAGATCACTGATTTTGCGCCATTATATTGTGACGAAAATGGTCTGCAGCCTGTTACTCAATTCGATAAGAATGACGTTGAGTATGCAGGGCTTGTTAAATTCGACTTTCTGGGGTTAAGAACATTAACCATCATCAAATGGGCGTTGGATATGATCAATCCTCGTCTTCAGAAAGAAGGAAAACCGCCAGTCGATATCGCTGCAATTCCACTGGATGATCCAACATCATTTAAAATCCTGAAAAATTCTGAAACGACTGCGGTATTCCAGTTGGAATCCCGTGGCATGAAAGATTTGATCAAACGCCTGCAGCCAGACTGTTTCGAAGATATGATCGCGTTGGTGGCACTTTTCCGTCCGGGGCCATTACAATCTGGGATGGTTGATAACTTTATCGACCGTAAACATGGCCGGGAGGAACTATCTTATCCGGACAGCCAATGGCAGCATGAGTCACTGAAGCCAATTCTGGAGCCAACTTACGGCATCATCCTGTATCAGGAACAGGTGATGCAGATTGCGCAGACTCTGGCTGGATATACCCTTGGTGGTGCGGATATGTTGCGCCGTGCGATGGGTAAGAAAAAGATGGCAAAGCAGCGCTCTGGTTTTGAAGCTGGTTCGGTAAAGAATGGCGTCGATGGCGAACTCGCCATGAAGATTTTCGACCTCGTAGAAAAATTTGCCGGTTATGGTTTCAACAAATCGCATTCTGCTGCTTATGCGCTGGTGTCATATCAGACGCTTTGGTTAAAGACGCATTTCCCTGCTGAATTTATGGCAGCAGTGATGACTGCGGACATGGATAACACAGACAAGATCGTGACGCTGGTTGATGAATGCCAGCGCATGGGTTTAAAACTTATTCCGCCTGATGTGAATACCGGACAATATCGTTTTACTGTGAATGACAATGGTGAAGTTGTTTATGGTATCGGTGCGGTAAAAGGGGTTGGTGAAGGTCCAGTCGAAGCGATTATTGCAGCAAGAAATGATGGTGGTCCATTTAAGGATCTGTTTGATTTTTGTAACCGGGTCGATATTAAGCGTCTGAATAAACGAGTGATGGAAAAACTGATCTATGCAGGCGCACTTGATCGGTTGGGTCCGCATCGGGCTGCCATTATGGCTGCACTCGAAGAGGCGATGAAAGCGGCTGAACAAAAAGCGAAAGATGCAGCCTTAGGTCAGAATGATCTGTTTGGTGATCTTTTTGCTGAAGATGGCGTATTACCTTCACCTGTGTTTCCTGATGTGCAAGAATGGCCAGATCAGGTTTGGCTCGAAGGGGAAAGAGAAACGCTGGGTCTCTACCTGACGGGGCATCCGATCAATCAGTATCTGTCGGAACTGAAATCTTACACATCTGGACGATTATGTGATTTGCAGCCAACGGAACGAGATAAACCGGCAACGGCCGCAGGGCTCGTGTTGAATGCACGCGTGATGGTGACAAAGCGTGGTACCAAGATGGGAATACTGACGATCGATGATCGTTCTGGTCGTCTTGATATTACGTTATTCAGTGAAGCCCTCGAAAAATACGAATCTTTTCTGCAAAAAGACCGAATTTTAGTGGTTACCGGACAAATCAGCTTTGACGAGTTCTCTGGTGGCATTAAAATGTCGGCGCGCGAAGTCCTTGATATAGAAGATGCTAGAATTCGTCATGCGAGAGGATTGCGACTAAAATTATCGCAATCTGCTTTCGTTGATAAATTTACGCAGGAACTCGCGGATACATTAATACCCCATCGGGGAGGGGTGTGTCCTGTGCATGTTGTATATCGCAGAGAAGGTGCACAGGGACAACTAACGTTGGGGACCGAATGGTGTGTTACACCAACCGATCAACTACTGAATGCTTTGCGAGCACTGACTGGTAAGCAAAGTGTTGAACTGTTATTTGAGTAGCGATTTCGGATATAACTTATGAATATGAACTTTCTGGAATTTGAACAACCTATCGCTGAGCTGTTGGCACAGATTGATGAATTAAAACATGTGAGTGAAAACGTCGGTAGTAGTGTGGATTTAACAGATGAGATTACTCATCTGGAGAAAAAAACTGAAGAACTGACCAGAAAGCTGTTTTCTGATCTGGGTGCTTGGCAAATTTCCCAAGTAGCCCGTCATCCTCAGCGCCCTTATTCTCAGGATTATATTTCCCGCATTTTTACAGAATTTGATGAGCTGGCTGGCGATCGTGCATTTGCTGATGACAAAGCGATTGTCGGTGGTATCGCACGTTTGGATGGACAGCCAGTCATGGTGATTGGTCATCAGAAAGGGCGCGAAACAAATGAAAAAATCAAACGCAATTTTGGTATGCCAAAACCTGAAGGCTATCGTAAAGCATTACGTTTGATGCAAATGGCTGAACGCTTCAAAATGCCAATCATTACCTTCATTGACACACCGGGCGCTTATCCTGGGGTTGGTGCAGAAGAACGTGGTCAGTCTGAAGCAATTGCTCGAAATCTGAAGGTCATGTCTGCGCTGAAAGTACCAGTGATTTGTACTGTCATTGGGGAAGGTGGATCAGGCGGCGCATTGGCGATTGGTGTTGGTGACCGAGTGAATATGCTTCAATATTCGACTTATTCTGTTATCTCTCCGGAAGGTTGTGCTTCAATTTTGTGGAAGAGTGCTGATAAAGCAAATATGGCGGCAGAAGCCATGGGCATCACGGCCGCACGTTTGAAAGAACTGAAGTTGATTGATGGAATTGTTGCGGAACCGCTTGGTGGTGCGCATCGTAATCCGGACGAGATGGCTACACTTCTGAAACAGCGTATTTTATCTGATTTGAATGAGTTACATTCACTTCCAGTAGAAACCTTGCTGGCGCAACGTTATCAACGAATCATGAGCCACGGTTACTGTTAATTATGAATAAAAAAGGCGCTCCGGCGCCTTTTTTATTGCCGAACCAAATCAGATCACCTTCACTTGATTTCGGCCCGCTGTTTTGGCTGCATAGAGTGCAGTGTCAGCCCGATGAATAAATTGATCTAAAGATGATTCTCCAGCATAACTGGTGATCCCCATACTGACGGTAATGCGAAGCTGGGACTGAATTTCCTGTCTAATCCTTTCACCTGTTGTTCTCGCATTCTCTGTATCGCTATCAGCTAACAGAACCAGAAACTCTTCACCACCATATCGCACTGCGAGATCGGTGCTACGGATATAATTCCGGAGAATATCTGCAAGTTTGATCAGTATGTGGTCTCCCTTCAAGTGACCGTTCTGATCATTAAATTGTTTAAAATGATCAACATCAATCAGAATGATGGAGAAAGGTGTTTGATTTCTCAGGTAATAGGCTCTTGATGTGGCGTAATTAAGATCCAGATAG
>QKFI01000296.1 GCA_003251455.1 Tolumonas sp. | reverse complement strand
CGCTCCACCATCCGGGTTACCCGCTCCATGAATGCATTGGTCCAGACTGGATCATCCGATAACCGGCTCATCGGCGTCATGCCGTGTGTTTCGATGTTTGCTTCATCAACCACATAGAGCCCCATCCGATCACACAACTGATACCAGTAAGGATGGTTCGGATAATGAGACGTTCTGACTGCGTTGAAGTTATAACGCTTCATCAACATCACATCCTGCACCATATCTGCCGGACGAACCGCCTGACCTCGTTCAGGATGAAACTCGTGGCGATTCGCGCCCCGGATCAGGACCGGTTGACCATTCACCAGTAACAGGCCATCTTTGATTTCAACACTGCGGAATCCAACATCGTAGGCTTCAGCTTCCACCAGCGCGCCATCCGTCGTTTCCAGCGCAACCACGAGACGATACAAATACGGTGTTTCAGCTGACCACAAATGTGGCGCGTTCACCGGCATAGAAAGCAACACGCGATCGTCGTAACAGCCTTTCTCATCGATAATGCTGGTTCCGATCGCTTTCTTCTCGCAAGTCAACAGCTGCTCGCCATCATAGAGACAGAACGCAACCTGATGACGGGCTAATTCACCGGTGACATCCACTTTGATATGTAATTGTGCATCACGATAACAAGCATCTAACTCAGGACGAAATTGCACATTCGCCAATCGGGTTTTCGGTTTATGCAGCAAAGCGACATCGCGGAAAATGCCGCTCATGCGCCACATATCCTGATCTTCAAGGTAATTCCCATCGGACCAGCGCAGCACCAGCACACACAAGCGATTCATTCCCGTTTGCAGATACGGGGTTAAGTCAAACTCAGCCGGTAAACGACTATCCTGAGAATAACCAACCCATTGCCCATTACACCAAAGATAAAACGCCGAATTGACGCCATCGAAAATGATTCGGGTCTGCCCTTCACTAAGCCAGTTTTCGTCTACCTCAAATGCCGTTGAATAGCAGCCAGTCGGGTTTTCTTGAGGGACAAACGGTGGATTACAGGGAAATGGATATTTGATATTGGTATAGATCGGAATGTCGTAATCATGCATCTGCCAGTTCGATGGCACCGGGATTGGCCGAGCATCATCCAGATCGGATTCCAGCCAGGACTCAGGAACAGACTCTGGTTGTTTGAAGTAACTGAATTGCCAATCACCATTTAGGCTTTTGACGGATGCAGATGGCCTGTCAAACTGTGCATCTTCCAGATTACGCCAACTGACCTGGGGTGTATGAATCGCAAGACGATGAAGCGAAGTAACAGCCGGATTTTCCCAATCACGGCGGGACAGACATTGGGTCAGTGACATGCTGATGCCTCTTCTAGAATTATCTGAAATAATAAATTTCATTGATAATAATGAGACCGGTTTCAGAATGCTTTCTTGAAATGCATATCCCGTGAAGGGCATCATAAAAATAATGAAAACGTTTACATCTATTCAATTACAAGTGGTCAATCACAAGCCGTTGCCATAACGATTTCACATCATTGCGTTCAGTCTCCAATTCCTTCGCATCTATAATTCGGATATGGCCTGACAAGGTACAACGATGCGCCCGATCGCGAATTGCAATATAAGCACGTTTTAACGCGATTGCCTGTGTTTCGGTGAGTAATCCGGCCTCCGTACACGCATCGAAAATCCGCACGTTATCCGACCAACGCGTCAGTAACTCCCGATGCTGTTCGGCATAAGCCAGCACCAGAAATTGAGCAATAAACTCAATATCAATCATGCCGCCTTCTCCTTGCTTCAGATCGAATTCTTCTGCGTTTCCACGTAATAAATGCTGACGCATTTTGAGGCGCATCTCTGAAACCGACTTGGCAAGTTCATGGATATCCCGATGCTGGCTTAATACATCTGCTCGAATCGATTCAAAGGCAGCAATTAAATCTGCATCACCATAAATCGCGCGGCTGCGTACAAGCGCCTGATGTTCCCAGACCCATGCATCCTGACGCTGATATTGTTCATAACCACTCATAGAAGACACCAACATGCCGGATGCACCTGATGGGCGAAGTTCCATGTCCACCTCATACAAAATACCGGACGAGGTTCTGGTTTCACATAAGTGAATGATTTTCTGAGCTAAACGAATATAAAACTGACGAACACTAATCGACTTTTCGCCATTTGTGTACTCATCACTTTCGCCAGCATGCAAAAAGACAACATCAAGATCCGAACCGTAGCCCAACTCGATCCCACCGAGTTTACCGTAAGCAATCACAGCAAAATTCTTTTCGCCATTTTGTTCGGTCAGTGGCGGCACACCATGCCTTGTCGTCAGTTGTGCCCAAGCCTGATTAATCACTTCGCTGAGTAATGCTTCTGCCAGCCAGGTCAGATGATCACTGACTTTCATCAACGGTAATGCCCCTACAATATCTGCTGCGACAATTTTCAACAGCTGGATCTGTTTGAACTGACGCATCGCTTCCATCTGTTGTTCGACATCATCTTCCGGCACCCGCAGCAAATACTGACGAAGTTCACTTTGATACTGATCCAGAGGTGTTGGATGATACAGATGTGCCGGATCCAGCAGTTCATCCAGCAACACGGGGTAACGGGATAATTGTTCTGCCACCAGCGGAGTTGCCGCACACAACTTGAGTAACTGATTCAGAGCCCCCGGGTTTTCTGCCAGTAATTGCAGATACGCCGTTCGGGTCGCAATTTGCAGCAGAACCAGCTTGATGCGTTGCAGGATCGCCGTTGGCTCCGCTTCGTTGACCAGCAAGCTCAGCAGGCGCGGCATCAGGCGACCTAATGCTTCACGACCCTGCGGTCCCATCGGGCGATGCAAACACTCATCGCGAAACACTGCGAATTCTTGAGCCAAGGCAGCAGCATCATGAACCTGTTCCTGAACCAGCAAAGGCTCCAACTCTTCAGCCGGTAACTGGCTATGCCACATGTCCTGCCAGACACGCGCAACATCCGATTCCTGCTGCTCTTCATCTCCGATGACATGATTGAATAATGTATTGATTGATTGCAACACGACCTGTAGATCTGCATGAAAGGCCGCCCAATCGTGATACCCCATTGCCAGCGCCAAACGCCATTGATCGCGTTCATTATCCGGCAATGTTTGTGTTTGCTGGTCAGCAATTTCCTGCAGAATATTTTCCACCCGACGCAGATACAAATAACCGCGATTCAATGTCTGATATTCTGTATCGCTAAAAGCATGATGTTGCCACAATGCCTTTAACGCATCCGGCATATGGCGCACTTGTAAGGCTGGCTCTCGTCCACCACGAATCAGCTGATGCGACTGAACGATGAACTCCACATCACGGATCCCCCCCGCCCCAAGTTTAATATCGTTGTATAAGCCTTTTCGTCTGACCTCTGCCGCGATCATGCCTTTCATTTTTCGCAACGCATCGACCGCACCAAAATCAACATACCGGCGATACACGAAAGGCTTTAACATCTGCATCAGATAACGCCCATCCTCGGTTAAAGGTCCCATGAGGCGAGCCTTCACCATTGCATAGCGTTCCCAGTTCCGGCCATGTTGCTGGTAATAATCTTCCAGCGCAGAAAAACTGGCGACCAACGGTCCGGAGTCACCAAACGGACGCAAACGCATATCAACGCGATAGACAAATCCGTCAATCGTGACCTGATGTAAAGCATTAATCAGCGCTTGTCCCAGACGGGTAAAAAACACCTGATTATCCAGCTCCCGGCGTCCACCTTGCGTTTCACCCCGCTCCGGATAGGCAAAAATCAGATCAATATCGGATGAGAAATTTAGTTCTCCGCCACCCAGTTTGCCCATGCCGAAAATCAGCATGCGTTGCGGATTGCCACTTTCCCGCCCAATCGGAACCCCGACATCCCGACACATTTTTTCATAGAGCCAGTCGTGAGCAGCCATGATCAGACTTTCAGCCAACACCGACAAATGCCGAAAGCTTTCCTCAACAGGTGCATCGCCTAACAATTCGCGCCAGGCAATCACCACCATCTCTTCCCGACGGAATCGCCTTAACTGTCTTTTGAATTCTTCTTCATCTTCTATCTTTGCGAGTCTGTCCTGCAGGTCTGACAAATATTCGTGACTACGCTCGGCTTGTTTGTACCGTTCACTGCTTAAAAGAGAGGCTAGTAAAGCTGGCGACTGAATCACGGACTCTGTAACAAAATCAGATAGTGCAAACAGCTGTATCAGCAGAGACTGGTGAGATAAAAATAAGGTCTGCTGGGCTTCGTCAGACCGCTCCAGCAATCGTTGCCATTGTGTTGATGAAAGTTCAGATAAAACTGGCGGGAGTGAAAACGAAGGCATCATGTTAAGGCAATCCGTTCAGAATGATTACCTTAAGCATAACAAAATCTTATTAAAGGTGACTGGCTTCTTGGTCGTTCTGTGCGTTGACTAAAGGGTTTTACAGGAGGCACAAATCCCCTGCAATTCAAGAAACTGGGGAACCAACTCAAATGCATACGCTGCCGCATGTTCTTCCAGCGCATGAATCAATGATTCAGCGATTGGCACTTCCTGCACCGAACCACACTGTGTGCAAATCAATAACTGCGTGACATGTCCGCAATGCTCATGATGACACACCATATATTTCTGGATCGATTGAATGTAATGCACCAACCCGGTTTCAGAAAGAAAAGATAAAGCACGATACACAGTCGGCGGTTGCCAGTGCACTTCTCGCTCACGCAACAATTGCAGCACATCATAAGCACTAATGGCCCGATTCGCCTCAGTGAGTACATCCAGTACCAACTGACGATTTGTTGTCATGCCTGCTGGTTTATGATCACAATGCGGTGAGGCATGCAGCATAATGAATCAGCTCCTTTATTCCAGATTGATAGTAAGGATATCTTTTCAACTGTACGAATGCAGCAAAAAATGCGGTTGATAATCCTTTTCAACTAAAATGTTATGTTATAACATCTCGCGCCATACGTTATATTATAACATTTATATTATGTCACATTCTCATATGCCACGTCCTCCTCGCCCGGCAGCCAGTTTATTCTGGTCTATCTGGCAGCGTCTGTTGATTGCCGGACTGGTATTAGTTCCTATCTGGGCTTTATTACTGTGGAGTCTCCGTTCATGATTTTATCTTGCGAGAATCTCACACTTGGCTATGACCGGCATCCAGCGATTCATCATCTCAATGTCGAGATCAAGTCTGGTCAACAGGTTGCGATTGTCGGGCCGAATGGCGCAGGAAAATCAACCTTACTAAAAGGGATCATGGGACAGTTAAAACCCATGCAGGGCCAGATCCATTTTGGCAACATCGATAAAAAACAGATCGCCTATCTGCCACAACAATCCCGTATCGATCGCCAATTCCCAATCACAGTGAGCGAGCTGGTTGGCATGGGACTCTGGCACCAGATTGGTTGTTTTGGCCGTTTAAGCCATGCTCAGCGGGAGCAGATTGCACATGCGCTTGAGGCGGTTGGAATGCAAGGCTTTGCGAATCGTCCAATCTCATCCCTATCTGGCGGGCAACTGCAACGCACCCTGTTTGCACGTTTATATCTGCAGGATGCACAATTGATTCTGCTGGATGAGCCCTTCAATGCAATCGATAGTCGTACCAGTGAAGACTTACTGCAGCTGCTTAATCGCTGGCATCAGCAAGGACGAACGATTCTGGCCGTTCTGCATGATAACGAACAAGTCCGAGGACATTTTCCACACAGCCTTTTATTGGCTCGTCAACTCATTGGTTATGGGCCAACGTCTTCCATCATTACCAAAGAAAACTGGCATAAAGCCCGTCATTTGGTGGAATCATTTGATGACCACGCCCCTGTTTGCCATCAATCTGTCTGAGAAAAAACATGCTGACCTTATTACATGAATGGCTGATTGCACCATTTGCTGAATTTGATTTTATGTTCCGGGCTCTCGCCGGTTGTATTGCTCTCTCCGTCAGTGCACCGTTGATTGGTACTTTTCTGATGCTCCGCAGGATGAGCCTGACCGGCGATGCCATGGCACACGCGATCCTACCCGGTGCCGCCTTAGGTTATCTGGTTGCCGGTTTATCCGTCGAAGCGATGACAATTGGTGGATTACTGGCTGGCGGCATTGTAGTGATCTTGTCAGGGTTTGTTGCGCGCCTCACCGCCAGTGGCGAAGATAGCAGCTTGGCTGCGTTTTACCTGATCTCGATGGCGCTCGGTGTCATGCTGATTTCCGTTCATGGCAGTAATGTTGACTTGCTTCATGTCCTGTTCGGGTCAGCCCTCGCATTAAATGATGCAGCGTTGTGGCTGTTGGGGGGTGTTTGCTCACTCACCCTGATTTTATTGTCTCTGCTCTACCGCCCATTAGTTCTCGAATGCCTGGATCCGGATTTCCTGAGCAGTGTCAGCCGGATGGGACCAGTCGCACACATCAGCTTCTTGCTTCTGGCCGTGCTCAACCTGATCGCCGGCTTCCACGCGATTGGTACCCTGATGGCTGTCGGTATCATGATCCTGCCTGCGGCGGCAGCTCGCTACTGGAGTCATCGTCTCAGCCATCTCCTGATGCTGAGTATCGCGCTGGCCATTGTCAGTAGCACCGTGGGGTTATTGTTGTCTTACCATTTTGGCTGGCCAACCAGCCCAGCCATCATCCTGACACTGGGTGTTGCTTATTTTGCTTCGTTAATTCTGGGCCGTCAGAGCGGATTGATCTGGCGTGTTGTTCGTCAATCGCATTTACAATCATAAAGGAGACGCGATGTTCTCATCCCGCAGGTTTATTTTCCCACTGTTATGCAGCATGGTTGCAGGACAAACCTATGCCAGTGACACCCCGATCCCTGTGACAGCGAGTTTCTCGATTCTTGGCGATCTGGTAAAACAAGTTGGGCAAGCACATGTACAAGTGAACACCCTGGTTGGTATAAATGGCGATGCGCACGTCTATCAACCATCGCCGCAGGACTCGATTAAACTCACGAAATCGAAACTCTTTGTCGTCAACGGACTCGGGTTCGAAGGTTGGATGGATCGCTTGGTCACAGCCAGCCATTTCAAAGGAAAAGTACTCACGGCCAGTCAGGGAGTTACGCCTCGTAAGTTAACAGAGACAGAAGCAACGCATGAAGCGGAAAAACATCATGAGGAAAATGATCACCATACCGCCTTTGATCCGCATGCCTGGCACAGCATTCCAAATACCATCGAATATGTGCACAACATTGCAGACGGTCTGATTCAGATTGACCCTGAGCATCAGCAGGAATATCAACAAAATGCGCAACACTATATTGAGCAGCTACAGCAGCTTGATGCTTCATTAGTAAAAGCATTTGCAGACATTCCTGAAGCCAAGCGTAAGATGATCACCAGCCATGATGCCTTTGGTTATTTAGCTGCTCGTTACCATATCTCGATTCTCGCGCCACAAGGGATGAGTACGGAAGCGGAGGCCTCGGCAAAAGACGTTGCGTCGATTATTAAACAGATCCGGCAGGAAAATATCAAAGCCCTGTTTGTTGAGAACATTTCGGATCCACGATTGATCCAGCAATTAAGCCGTGAAACAGGTGTTCAACCGGGTAAAGAACTTTATTCAGATGCTTTATCATCAAGCGATGGTCCGGCCTCTACCTATCTCGAGATGATGCGCTACAATACGACACAAATATTCTCTGCATTGAATCAGTAATGAAGCTATTCCGGGTTGTCGTTGGTGTTTTACTCAGTGTCGGCTGTTTCACCACTGCGCATGCACACCCACATACATGGATTGATATGCAAACACGCTTCCTGATTAATGACCAGCAGGAGCTGACCGGCCTGGATCTGATCTGGCATTTTGATGATGTCTATTCCGCCAGCATTCTGGAGGACATGAAACAAAAAAATGAACCCCTGGAAAAACAATATCAGGAATTTGCACGTGACAGCATCGACTACATGGCAGCCGAGAACTGGCTCACGCGGTTTAGCATGAATGACAAACCCATTCAGTTTCAAAAGCCTACCAGCTATAAAACTGAAAAATATGCCCATCATCTGGCATTACATTTTATTCTACCGTTGAAAGTACCTGCGCCTGTCACTGGTAATCACTTCAATTTATCCATCTATGATTCAACCTATGATGTGGAAATGTTGCACCACAAATTATCTGCTATTTCAGTGACCGATAATGCAGCTGCCAACTGCTCAATTAAACTGGAAGCCCCTTATCCCCTTGAAGATCTGAGTGCATACGCAACCTCGCTTGATATCACCGCACAAAGCGATGACGATCTCGGAGAAATGTTCGCTGAAAATGTTGTGCTGACGTGTAATTAAACATGAACAGCAAACACATGCATGAAATCGAATGATTACCCCCACAAATCCCACTTATCTTTTCATAAAATCGAAGTCATACTCTGTATATGTAATTAAGTTGTTAACAGAGGTGTCACATGTCACAAGTAAGCCGAAAAACAGAATCGATCGTACAAGGTCAACCGACCCGTGATGGAGCCGGTGTAAATCTTGTGCGTGTTTTGACGCATCAGTGGCAACGCCGTTTAGATCCATTTCTGATGCTGGACGAGTTTCGCTCTGATGATCCAAATGACTATATTGCTGGATTTCCGGAACACCCACACCGAGGTTTTGAAACGGTAACCTACATGCTGGCCGGACAAATGCGCCATAAAGATAATGCCGGTCATGAAGGGGTTGTTGGTCCTGGTGATGTGCAATGGATGACGGCTGGACGCGGGATTTTACACTCAGAAACCCCGGAACAGGTCGAGGGATTGATGCATGGCTTTCAGTTATGGATCAACCTGCCGGAAAAAAACAAAATGGCAGCGCCTTACTATAGTGAAGTACCAGCCAAGGAAATTCCGGTCATCACCACTGAACAAGGTCATCAACTGAAAATTATTGCCGGGAAATGGGAAAACACAATTGGTCCGTTACAAAGACCAGATACTGATCCTATCTATCTGGATCTCACGCTGAAAAACGAAACACCGATTTTTATCCCTTTACCTAAAACACATAATGCTTTTATCTATACCGTTACAGGAACCCCTGAAATTGCAGGGCAACCAATCACAGCACGCCGAATGGCTATCCTGAAGAATGATCCGGATGCAGACGGTGTCGAAATTAAAGGGATTGCAGGTGATCATCTGCTCGTTTTGGCTGGTCAACCGCTGCAAGAGCCGATTGTGCAATGGGGCCCATTCGTCATGACCACCCGAGAAGATATCGAGCAAGCCATTACGGATTATCAGGAAGGACGGTTCTAATCTCATTTCTGGTGCATACAACAAAAAAGCGATGCTATTGCATCGCTTTTTCCTTTCGTTTCCTCTGGTTTTTATTCAGCGAAATAAGTACCCCAACCGTCATATTCAACGCGATACTTTTTACATAATGGCAATAATTCAGCGATTTCACTGGTGATCCGTTCTACATCCAGTGAACCATCACGTGTCGCATCAAAACAGAAAACGATCGCGCCATCATCCAGCTCAACTTCTTCAGCGTCTTCTACATCATAGCCAGCATTGAATAAATCAATCGCAAGCTTTTCCAGACTATCGAAATTGTGTGCTGCAAAATGATGTTCGATTGGGTATTCGACATCCGGATCGCTACCATCCTGCAATAACTCAGAGATGATTTCTTCCGTTTCTTTTTTCCACTCCTGCAATTCCTGATTCATTCCTGCTCCTTGCCCTGAACCATCATGGCGAGAAATATCCTGTTTCGCCGTTGCTTTATTATTTTGGCTCATATTTACAGACTTGCCAGTTTATCAGATGGCAGTGCCAACTCATTGTTTTTATTGATACCAACGCCAGCTGCCAGAATATGACGTGCAATCTCGTGCGCCTCTTCCAGCGAATGCATTTGGTATGTACCACATTGATATTCGTTTAATTCTGGGATCCGTGATTGATCCTGTACTTTTAACACATCATTCATTGCAGCCTGCCAAGCTGCAGCAACTCGCGCTTCGTCCGGTGTACCAATCAAACTCATGTAAAAGCCAGTACGACATCCCATCGGTGAAATATCGATAATTTCCACATCATTCCCGTTTAAATGATCGCGCATAAATCCAGCAAACAAATGCTCCAATGTATGGATACCACGTTCTGGCAGAATTTCTTTATTCGGTACACAGAAACGCAGATCGAATACAGTGATGGGATCACCATGTGGTGTACTCATTTGCTTAGCAATGCGGACAGCAGGAGCCTGCATACGGGTATGATCTACAGTAAAACTATCAAGCAACGGCATGCAGCCTCTCCTTTATTTTCACAATACAATTCATAACTTCATCATTATAAGCTATCACGGCATTGGTTAAACTGGTCCGTATAGCGTTTTGCTCTGGCTGCAACAATGCGTGAAGTTTTCATCAGCCAACTTTTCTGCTTATAAGTGCCACGACGAAAACCACCCCACCCTTCGTGATAATTCAGATACTGATTATATGCATCACTAGGAGAGACCTTATTCACGCGCCATGTTTTATACGCATACCATCCCATAAAAT
>QKFI01000142.1 GCA_003251455.1 Tolumonas sp. | reverse complement strand
CCGGTAACAGCATGTGCCGCCAGTGTTCAGGCAATTGGCGACGCAGCCCGACTTATTCGCTGTGGCGAAGCAGACATTGCTGTTTGTGGTGGCACTGAAGCAACTATTGATCGTGTCAGTCTGGGTGGTTTTGCTGCAGCCCGTGCGCTTTCGTCCAGTTTTACCGAACATCCGGATCAAGCATCCCGCCCTTTCGATACCGGGCGAGATGGGTTTGTGATGGGTGAAGGTGCAGGCATATTAGTCATTGAATCGCTGGAACATGCTTTAGCTCGAGGCGCAAAACCAATTGCGGAACTGGTTGGCTATGGCACTTCCGCAGACGCATATCATCTCACCGCCGGTCCGGAAGATGGAGACGGCGCGAAACGATCCATGCAGGCAGCCATTCAACAGGCCGGGATTTCCCCTTCGGAGATCCAACATCTCAATGCGCATGCCACCAGCACCCCCGTAGGAGACAAAGGCGAGCTGGCCGCAATCAAAGCAGTCTTTGGTACAGAAAATAAAATTGCCGTGACATCCACCAAATCATCAACCGGACATTTACTGGGCGCAGCTGGCGGATTAGAAGCAATTTTCACTATTCTGGCCTTGCGCGACCAAATTGTTCCTGCAACACGAAACCTGACGCACAAAGATCCGGCCGCAGATGGTGTTGATATCGTAGCGGGGTCAGCCCGAAAAATGTCGATTGAATATGCTATCTCGAATGGCTTCGGGTTTGGCGGTGTAAATGCCAGTGTATTATTCAAACGCTGGGACTAATTTCTCAGACACGGTGCTCCTACAGAGCACCTTTTTTGATAATCCCAATGATGTTCACCAGATAAAACGGCCAACGTTTTTTCAGCCCATACTCTCGCTGGCACAGAGAACCTGTTGGTGACAGCCCAAGCGTTCAATCACACAATAAATGCTATCCGCTTTAAATAGCGGTCTCGTGATAGTGCATTATTAGCGTTTCCAGTCAGGTGCAGTTACATTACAATATTGCCCCTGTTTTATTTTCTGAGCGCGCCATGAGCAACACCATTACTCTGCAAAAAGATCGTGAAAAGTCATTATTACGTCGTCATCCCTGGGTTTTTTCCAAAGCTGTAGACAAAGTAAAAGGGAAACCTGAAGCAGGTGCACCCGTCGAAATTCTGGATCACAAAGGAAACTGGATCGCTCGCGGCGCATGGTCACCCGCATCTCAAATCCGGGTCAGAGTATGGACATTTGATCAAAACGAACAAATTGATACAGACTTTTTTATCCGTCGTTTAGAACAAGCGCAAGCAGGTCGTGAGCATTTAATTTCACGTCTTCAACTATCAGCTTACCGATTAGTCGCCGCTGAATCCGATTTTCTGCCGGGCATCACCATTGATCGTTATAACGATTATCTGGTTTGCCAATTGCTGTCAGCTGGCGCGGAATATCACAAAAATGAATTGATGGAAGCGTTAAAAACACTCTATCCGTCATGTCATATTTACGAACGCTCAGACGTTGCGGTGAGAAAAAAAGAAGGCCTGAAAGAACAAATGGGCCTGATCCAAGGTGAACTTCCCCCTGATGAAGTGATCATCGAAGAAAATAACGGTATCAAAATCAGTGTTGATATCAAAGGTGGTCATAAAACCGGGTTCTACCTTGATCAACGTGATAATCGCGCGATTGCAGGTCGTTATGCCAAAGATCGTAAGGTTCTGAACTGCTTCTGTTATACCGGCGGTTTTGGCGTTTACACCCTGAAGGGTGGTGCAAAAGAAGTCATCAACGTCGATGTATCTGAACCTGCGCTGCAACTGGCTAAGCGAAATGCCGAACTGAACAATCTGGATTTATCAAAAGCTCGTTTTGAGAAACACGATGTATTCAAGCTCCTTCGCGAGTACCGCGAGCGTGGCGAAAAATTCGATATGATTGTGCTTGATCCACCTAAATTTGCAGAAAGCAAAGCACAACTTGATGGTGCCTGCCGCGGTTATAAAGATATCAACTTATTGGCATTCCAGTTATTAAACCCGAATGGCATCCTTCTTACTTTCTCTTGTTCAGGACTGATGACCGCTGACCTGTTCCAGAAAATTGTTGCTGATGCAGCCCTTGATGCCGGACGACAAGCTCAAATTCTGGAGCGAATGAGTCAGGCGGCCGATCATCCGATTGCAACACCGTATCCAGAAGGATTTTATCTGAAAGGATTAGTGGTCAGAGCTATTTAATGAATAACGGATCGGGAATAAAAACCAATATGGAACAATTCAGCGTTAAAGCAGTCAATCGCGAAAAGAGTAATAAAATTCAGCAGATTATCGATCTGAAAACCAAACCGCTTGGAGCGTTAGGTGAACTGGAACGGATCGCGCTTCAACTTGCTTTAATTCAAGAGCAGCCATCAATTGAAATCAACAACCCAATTATGCTGGTCTTTGCAGGCGATCATGGTGTTTCTGATGAAAATATCAGCCTGACCAATAGTGATGTGACGCGTCAGATGGTTCTCAATTTTCTGACTGGTGGTGCAGCGATCAATTGTTTTTGTCGTGCAAATAACATGGATCTGAAAGTTGTCGATGCCGGTATTCGTACGCCAATCGCCGATGAACGACTCATTATCCAGCGCATTGGCCCAGGTACCCGCAATCTCGCCATTGAATCGGCGATGACAAAAAGCGAAGTTTTACAGGCATTAGATTTAGGCCGGTTACTGGCCGGAAACTATGCGAAACAAGGTTCTAACCTGGTTGGATTCGGCGAAATGGGGATCGGCAATACGACCCCTGCAGCCTGCATTATGTCAGC